>JAICVE010000199.1 GCA_025935475.1 Nitrospira sp.
GTTGGCAACGAAGATTTTTCAACGAAGAGACCGCTGCATGATCACTCTGCCGGGCCGGGACCATCTGGAACAGGTCCTGGTCGTGCTTCGAGCGGCTGGAGGCAAGCTTGTCTCGATCATTCCGCATAAAGAATCACTCGAGGAGATCTTTCTTGAGTATACGAATCGGAAAGTCTGAGATGCAGAGTCTTGTCGCCGTCGCTGGCAATACGTTCCGAGAAACGATTCGGGACAAGATACTGTACAACCTTGTTCTGTTCGCACTGCTCCTCATCGGAGCGTCGACTCTGCTCGGGACGCTCACCATAGGAGAGCAGGCTCGCATTATTAATGATTTGGGGCTGGCCGCAATTAATCTTGTCGGTGTGGTGATCGCCATCTTTGTGGGAATAGGACTTGTCACGAAGGAAATTGAGCGTAGGACCATCTATACGATTCTCTCGAGGCCCATCTCGAGAACGCAGTTTATTCTTGGGAAATATATCGGCTTGGGATGCATCGTAAGCGCAAACGTGGCTCTCATGTTTGGCATGTTCTTGGTCACCATTTGGGTGAGCGGGAATCCGATCTATGGTTCGTTGTTTCAAGCCGTGCAATTGGCGCTTGTCGAGACGTGGTTAGTCATGGCCATTGCACTGTTCTTCTCAACATTCAGCACGTCCATCTTGAGTGCCACGATGACGCTTGGCTTCTACATCATTGGACATCTCACGAGCGATCTGAAGAGCTTTGCCGAAAAGACCGAGAACACCCTGGCTAAAACCGTTATGGCGGTACTGTACTATGTGTGCCCCAATTTGGACCTGTTGAATGTCAAGGGACAAGCTGCCAGTGGCATTCCCGTGGAGTGGGGCTATCAGGCAACAGCGACCGCGTACGGATTAGTCTACGTCGGCCTATTATTGACGGGTGCCTGTTTAATCTTCCAGCGTCGCGACTTCTAAGCTGCCATTCCGTACGGGAAACTCAATATGAAAGGCCTTGCGGTTCTCCCTCCAGATCGGTGGATGGAGATCAATCTTTTGGACACCCTCAGGCGTCAGTTTTGTGACGAACTGCATGTGTTCAACTATCCTGGGGGCATGGGGCAGCTGGGCTCGAAATCTTGGAGGGCTCAACGAGACGAGCTGAATCATCGTCTTACGGAACTGGCCTTCTCCCTCAAGTCGTCGGGAAAGCTCGATTTCATTTTTTGCATCGTCTATGACGACTTTCTTCTCGTTGACACGGCCAAGAAATTGCAGGAGCTCTGCGTGCCGTTGGTGAACTACCATGTGGACATGGCCTTTCAATGGTATCGAGTCATTCGCACCGCCCCGTATTTTGATGTGTTGGCAGTCGCTCAATTAACGAATGCAGAATATCTGAAGCCGCACAATCCGAATATCCATTGGATGCCGATGGCGGCAAATCCAAATTTCTATTTCTCTAAGGCCGCTCCAGCGCGTTTTGAGTGCAACGTGTCCTTTGTGGGAAGCTTCAATCCTTTTCGTCGAGCCTTGCTCGCGGCCTGTGTGAGCAAAGGGATTCGCCCTGTTGTGTTCGGACGTGGATGGAATTCAGAGAGCCCGAGCCCTTATCGATTCACGTGGGGTCCGTACAAGATCCTTCATGATCTCCGATACTATGCACGCGCTCGATGGAAGGCCGAAGGGAGCGAGAGTCTGGTCGGTCCATTGCGACGAAAGTATGCCCGACGGTTCTCCTTCCAGGAATTGGAAGGAGCAGATGTCCAGGGCCCGTGTGAGGATGAGTCTCTGCCGGCAATCTTCAATCAAAGTCAAGTAAATCTGGGCTTTTCTGATACAGGGTGGCATAGTGAAACGACCATACGTCAATCCGGAAGTTTGCAGTGCCGCCTCCGGGATTTTGAAGTGCCGATGGCAGGAGGCTTCTACCTTGTACAGGAAGCTCCTGATCATGCGCAGTACTACAAGCTCGGCGAAGAAATCGTCACGTGGTCAGAGCCAGGAGAGTTTCTTGAAAAGGTGTTGTTTTATTCGCGCAACGAACGGGCGGCCGCTCGGGTCCGCGAGGCAGGTCAACAGCGAGCCCTACGGGATCATACCTGGCAGCGCAGGTTTGACCGTTTATTCTCCCATCTGCGATCTCAAGGACGAATGGCATGACCGCACGACCGTCTGAAAGCCAAACGATCCGAATCGAGCCGTTGCAAGGCTGGGAACCGCTGAAGCTGGACGATATCTGGAAATATCGCGAGCTGCTGTATTACTTGATTTGGCGAGACCTGAAGGTCTCGTATGCGCGCACGCAGCTGGGAATCGGCTGGGCGATACTGAGGCCCGTGCTGACAATGGCGATGTTTACCTTCATTTTCGGTTGGCTCACTCAGCTCCCCTCAGACGGGATACCGTATCCCCTCTTTGTTTATTCCGCATTGCTGCCGTGGCAGTTATTCGCCCGCATCGTAGCCGGTGCAGGGTCAAGCATGATTGCCAATGAGAATCTTCTTACCAAAGTGTACTTCCCTCGGCTGATTGCGCCAATTTCTATCACCGTGACCGGTGTCGTGGATTTTGTCATAGGTTTCGGCGTGTTGCTGGGGATGATGTGGTACTACCAGAGTCCACTCACCACGGCGGTATGGGTCCTGCCAGGACTTGTCATTGTCACCATAGCGGCGGGACTCGGAGTCGGGTTGTGGATTGCCGCCCTCAATGTTTGGTGTCGTGACATAGGACACGCACAGCCGTTTCTCACCCAACTCTGGCTGTTCGCCACTCCGGTGATCTATCCCGCCAGTCTGGTCCCTGAAGGATGGCGAACATGGTATGCGCTCAATCCAATGGTTGGTGTCGTGGAGGGTTTTCGAAAGGCATTGCTGAAGACGGACAGTCAATCCGATTTCATGATCGTGCCGTCGGTGATGGTGGCCGGGCTGGTATTGGTGTCCGGCCTCTATTTCTTCAGGCGTACCGAGCAAACGATCGCGGACGCGGTGTGACCATGGGTGATGTGGCCATACGAGTGGAAGGTCTCGGAAAGCGCTACAGGATCGGTGAACGTATGCAGCGCAAAACTTTCGCCGAGCGGGTGGGGGGAGCTCTGTATTCGCCGTTCAGGAGGGTCAGGAGCGGTCTGCGTGCGCCGCATGCCCAAGGTCGCCCTCGACAGGTTGAGACGATGATGTGGGCGTTGAACGATCTCTCATTCGAAGTTCCGAGGGGCGAGGTGCTTGGTGTGATTGGGCGCAACGGCGCCGGCAAGAGCACCCTGTTGAAGATTCTGTCACGCATCACGAAGCCCACGACAGGCTGCGCAACCGTTGTCGGTCGTGTTGGGACGTTGCCGGAAGTGGGGACCGGATTCCATGGAGATCTGACCGGACGTGAAAATATCTATTTAAACGGGGCTTTCCTGGGGATGAAGAAGCAGGAGATTGATCGGAAGTTCGACGAGATCGTCGCCTTTGCCGAGACCGAGCGTTTTCTTGATACGCCCGTGAAGCATTACTCCAGTGGGATGTACATGCGGCTGGCTTTTGCAGTGGCTGCACATCTCGAGACCGAAATTCTGTTCGTAGATGAGGTGTTGGCGGTTGGCGACGTGGCGTTTCAAAATAAGTGTTTGGGGAGAATCGGTGAAGTCGCGAAAAGCGGACGAACGGTCGTCTTCGTGAGCCACAACATGGCGGCGGTGGAACGGCTGTGCACGAAAGGCCTCTATCTCAATAAGGGAATCGGCGTGCTCACAGGCAGCGTTCGGGAAGCCATTGGGTTGTATTTGGGCCATAGCTGCAACGAGGTCACTTTTCACGACGAACCTCTCACGTGGGCCAGCATTAAACAAAACGGGAGACAACTTGAGATAGAAGCTGAATACAAGTTCCCTGAGTCTCTTGAGATGCCGTGCTTAGGTTTTGTGATCAGCGATTATCTCGGCAATCCGATCTGCGGAACGAATCCTCTTATCGACTGTGTCCCATGTCCTACCGTCCGGAAAAACGCAGGCCGAGTCCAAGTCGTGATGGAATCCCCTCTCTTGTTGAATGGGACCTATCGGCTTTCGTTATGGTTTGGAGACGGCAGAAGAGATTATTTCCATCGTCACGACTGCATCACGTTTGATGTCGTGAATATGGCGGGTCTCAAGCAGTTGGCGGCTTCATCCGTAGGGCCCGTGGCTCCTCAGTGTCGCTGGCTTTTCTCCTAAACGGGGCGAGGGCGCACGCCATGGCTTCCAGTAAGATTTCCCGGTTTCTGGCATCAGTGGCTACCCTGCTGCGGATAGGGAATGAAGTGTTATTTCGAGATTCGGCGGTCGGCAATTGTATCCAACTCATGTCGAGGCTCGAGACGCTCTGTCAGAATCAACCGGCGAAACGTATCATTGCCAGAGAGTGGGTCAACGGTCTGCCGATCATCTTGCAACTTTGCGAGAAATTGCCAGGGCGCACAGAAATGATCCGTCAGTACATCAACGCATTGCCGCTGCTTATGGAAATCAGCCGTAATCTTCCTGAAGCCGGTTCGCCATTCGTGCAGCAATTTCCGGAGCTATCACGCCGGTCTGTCATTCGAGAGCAATATCTCATGGACATTTGCAAAGGCAAAAACGTTCTTCACTTTGGCTTTCTTGACTCTCCGTTTTCTGAAGAAAGGATTCATTCTGGGGACTTACTCCATCTCAAGCTAAGAAGCGTAGCGAACCACCTGTATGGCATTGATAGCGATCGTCTATCGCTAGACCGGTATCGACAGCTGACGGGCGACAACAACAATAGCGTAGGGGACATACAGAGAGAATGGCAGGATGGCATTTGGACGGACTCGTATGATCTCGTTTTGCTTCCGGAGATCTTGGAGCACCTTGGAAATCCGGCAGGAGCATTGGCCAATCTTAGACGACTGTGTGTCATGGGTGGCCGGGCGAAACTGTGTGTGACCGTGCCGAATGCCTACTATACGGGGAGTGTTCTGAGAGCCATGGACGGAGATGAGATCGTTCATCCCGAACATTATTATTATTTTTCGCCGGCGACGTTACGCAAATTGCTGCATGATACCGGCTTCACTGTCGTGGAATTGGCACTGTATGCAAGCAGGGATTCCGCTCTACTGCCGGGAATCACCAAGAACGGCGTTATCGCGATGTGTGAAGCGGTGTAAGCGGTTACAAGGAGACCGGATGAATCCCACCGTTAGTGTCCTGCTGCCTGTCTATAATGGCGCGGCATACTTACGCGAAAGTCTCGAAAGCATACTTGGGCAAACATACCCTGACTTTGAACTGATCATTATCGATGATGGTTCGTGCGACGACTCTCCTCGGATCATTCAGAGTATCGGTGATCCCAGGATTCGCTTTTATAGACAACGTAACCGCGGGCTGGCTGCAACACTCAATCGCGCCATTGAATTAGCGAGTGGAGAACTGCTGGCAAGACAAGACCAGGATGATGTGTCTTTGCCACACCGACTGGAGAAGCAAGTCGGCTATCTTGGCTCTCACACACGTTGCGCTCTGGTAGGAACCTGGGCAGAAATTCTAGTCGTCACAGAGAAGACCGGGCGAGTACACAGGCACGCGGAGGAGAATCATGCCTTGCAGTTCGATCTTCTGTTTGACAACCCGTTTGTGCACAGTTCGGTCATGTTGAGAAAGTCTGCGGTCCAAGACGTCGGCATGTATAGCCTGGACCCCGCCCGACAACCCCCTGAGGATTATGAATTGTGGTCCCGTCTCTCCAGGAAATGGGAGGTCGGGAACATTCCTGAAATCCTTCACTGGTACCGTGAAAGTCCCACCAGTATGTCTCGCAACGGCATAAGTCACTTTCGTAACCGCGTGATTAATATCAGCGTCGA
>JAICVE010000074.1 GCA_025935475.1 Nitrospira sp.
ATCTTCGACATCATGGCCGTCTTGACGACCGCGCTGCTCATACATGGAATAGGCCAATACGGCTACGCGCACATAGATAGAATCGGAAAAAGCGTGTGCGTTCTCCAGACCATTGTGTGGTTTGCCCGTGCGGAGCGCGCGTGGTTTTGCCTGCCGTTTCATGGCTCGTTCCTCCTCTCCCTCAACGTTCGGCCGCACCCTTCTCCAACCAGTGGAATTCGTTCGTAAGGACGCCCCAGACAGTCCAACGGAAAAGCTGGATCCCGTCCAATCCTGCGCAACGAATCAATAATCCGTGTCGGCTTTCCCCAATCGCTCCAAAGGACCTCGTGCATCTCCAGAACGGCGGCGCGGCTCGGCGCGCGCTGGAGCAGTTCCGACACCAAATCGTGGGCGGGAATATCGTGATAAATTTCGTCGAGAATCTGTGCTTCATTCGACGTTCCGATTGAACGACTGAGTCGTTCAAATCGTGGCATGAGGTCAGGAAAACACTCCCATCCCATGTGCCATAGCGTCTCCGCCTTGGCCGCGAGCACAGATGTATTCCACAACGCGCCTCCGGCCAATGCCGCATCCGCCTGGGCGACACTCGGCCCCCCTACAAAGGCTTTGATAGCGCGGATTCGATACGTTTCGGAGCCGTCGATCGTGTCGTCCGGGACGATCCACCCATAGTCCAACTCCAGCCGGTCAGGAGGCACGCCAAGGACGACGAATCGATCGGGAAGCCACTCGAGGGCGCACAGCGCCCGATGGACCGAGACCATGAACCCGGTCTCCGGATAGACGAAATGATCGGATGGATAGATGACGACCCTCGCCTGAGAATCTTTCGCTCTCAGATAGGTCAACGACAGATACATACTGGCAGCTGAATCACGCTCTCTTGGCTGCAGCAGGACTGTCCCAGCGCCTCGCGCTTCCAACTGGGACCAGGCCTCTTGACCATGCTCCCGGGCCACGACTGCCACGATATGTTCCTGCCGGCTAAGCGTGGAAGCGCGGTCCAACGTGTGCTGGAACAATGATCGATCTCCAACAAAGGTGCAGTATTGTTTTGGCCGTGGGTACCCCAACCAGCGCTGAATGAAATCTGTCATGCGACCGCCGTCCCCGCCGCCCAAGACGATTGACCAGATTCGACCGGACCTTCGAGATCCCTCCATGGCCACGTTCATGACTTGTTCTCCTTTTGCGATGCACCCCGGCGTTCCTGCGGCAGCGCCAGAAAGGTTCGATAGGACTGCAAACAGTCTGGGCAGTACCCATGAGTGACTCGAATATCCGTTCGCTTGAGCTGATATTTGGCCATAAACCAGTGCTGATCCTTCCAGCGGGCCTTCCCCACTTCCTTTTCCATGTCATCGTAGACCTTCTCACAGAGGCAACACATGACGACCAATCTCATGACGTGTCCCTTCAATACTAGAATTGCCGCCCGTCTCTCTTCATGAGTCGTTGTATGAACTGATCAGGAGGCGGTGCAGTCGTCCATGCGACTCGAGCGATTGCAGGCCGATGGGATGCCTGAGGGTAAGGATTCGGACATCACCTGGGGGGAGTAGATCGACACTTCATATCCAAAGCGGGCGGGACGGCGAAGGACGAGGCTTCCCTCTCGACTGAGCTGATCCACCACGCTGAATATCTCGCTCCAAGAGAATTGCGACAGGCGGGTGAGCAGACTTTCGAGGGTGCATGGCCCTTCCCGACGTAAATGCAATTGAATCGCGGATTGCACGGTCACG
Source organism: Nitrospira sp. (assembly GCA_025935475.1). GTDB lineage: Bacteria > Nitrospirota > Nitrospiria > Nitrospirales > Nitrospiraceae > Nitrospira_C. The sequence goes on from JAICVE010000074.1 coordinate 1,752, forward strand.
GAGTTCATTCGGCTCGTTCCTTTCTTCCAACAACTGCAGTGGTCTCGATGGGTTCCGGCATAGCGAGATTATCCCGCAAAGACATGGTTGAGACTTATAGCGGAGCGCGGAAGGTCGCACTATCAATGCGACCACGATTGTGATGTCCTTATTCCAACGACAGGCGAAGGACTACACGGAGAATGGCAACTGCGAGGGGCTATCCGATGCCTTGCTGAACGGCGTAGCGCATCAGTTCGGCATTATTCTTGAGATGCAGTTTCTCCAGAATGCGGGAGCGGTAGGTACTCACCGTGGTCGTGCCGAGATTCATGCTTTCGGCGATTTGCGAGACGGTCTTCCCTGAGGAGAGAAGACGCATGACTTCGAATTCACGATCTGAAAGCAGTTCGTGGGGAGGCCGCTCTTCGCCTCGATGAAACAGATGCACCAGTTTTTCTCCCAGCGATGGGCTCACGTAATTTCCGCCGGATAAGACTTTTTTGATGGCCGTCACGAGTTCTTCAGGAGCGCTGGCCTTTGTAAGATACGCATTCGCCCCGGCTTTGAACATGCGCACGGCGTATTGATCCTCGGGATGCATGCTCAGCATGACAACCGGCAGCGACGGATGTTGACGTTTGACTTGAATGAGGGCATCGGTCCCCGTTGTTCCCGGCATCCCGATATCCAAGATAACGACGTCCCACTTCTTCTGCTTGACCAACTGGAAGAGGTCAAAGGCGTTGGCGCATTCTCCGACCGTAACGGCTCCTAGGCCATCGCACAGCAAGTCCTTCAGGCCGCGCCGAAATATGGAATGATCATCCGCGATCAGAACCTTGAGCACGCAAGTCCCCCGCAACACATCGTCGACAACTGCAATCCCGCTCCTCTCACGCATCCTGACATCGTAATCGTAACATTACGGTCGTGCCCTTGCCGGGCCAGCCGGCGATTTCCAGCGAGCCGCCGATGGCCATTGAACGCTCCTTCATGCCGAGGAGCCCCAAGGACGCCGGATCGTTGAGCTTTTCCGCTGGAATACCTTGACCGTTGTCCTGTATCTCGATTAATACCCCGTCGCCGCTCTCCTTGACCAGCACCCGGACAAACGTCGCCTTGGCGTGGCGTGCCACATTGACGAGCGCCTCCTGGCAAATCCGGAACGCCGCCGTGGCACGCGAGGGGCTGATCTTGATTTCATCGAAAGACGCTTCGCAGAGACAGCGGATGCCGCTCCGTCGTTCAAAATCCTGGCACTGCCATTCAATGGCCGCCACCAGGCCGAGATCATCCAACACCCCTGGCCTCAGTTCCGCCGCCAGCCGTTGCACTTCGGCGATCGTGGTATCCACTTCTGCGTTCATCGCGCGGATTTTCTCCTCCATCTTTTCTCGAGGGAAGAGCGAGTCTCGCATCATGGCCAGCAACCTGGACAGGTCCATCTTCATGCAGGTCATGCGGACCCCCAGCTCATCGTGCAACTCCCTGGCAATTCGGGTTCGCTCTTGTTCTCGCACCACATCCAACCTTTGAGAAAGTGTGCGCAGGAGTTCAAACGACCGTTGCAGCTGGTTCTCCGCCCGCAGGCGCTCAGTGATGTCCTCTGAGATTCCGAGCAAGTACACCGGCCGGCCGGTTTCGTCCAGAATTGGAATTTTTTTCGTATGAAGGTGCCGCAGGCCTTTCCCCTCGGTGAGGATGGGTTCTTCCGGAATATCGAGCATCTTGCGGTTCCTGAGCACATCCCGATCGGCGGCCGTGAAGAAATCAGCCTCCTCTTTCGGAAACAGCTCGTAGTCGGACTTTCCGATCAGGTGTTGGCGGGTGTGCCCAAGCAGCTCTTCTCCGGCCTTATTGAATCGCACGAACCTCAACTCATCGGCATCCTTCACAAAAATCATGTGCGGGATGTTTTCTACAATGGATTGGAGAAAGACCTCGCTCGTTCGCAGTTCAACCTCCGACCGCTTGCGCTCGACGGCATAACGGAGAGACCGCCGGAGGAGAGATGGCGTCACTTCTGCCTTAACCAGATAGTCCTGCGCGCCACGCTGGAGCGACTGCAATCCCAACACCTCATCTTCAAGGCTGGAGAGGACCACGATCGGCATGCCCGGCTTTGCCGCACGGAATTTGGCCAGCGTTTCGATACCCTGGCTGTCTGGCAATGAAAGATCTAGTAACACGGCATCGAAGCCCGACGTATCCAAGGCATCCATGGCAGGCACGAGCCGGTCCACATGCACCACCTGAAACGCCTCGGCGCTACGATCTCCAACCACCAGATTTTCCCGGAGCAGCCTGACGTCATCGGGGTTATTTTCAACCATCAAGATGCGCATGGCCCCTCATCACTGTCGGCGGTTCTAGTCATTCACGAACTGCTCCGCACGCCAAAAGACTCGTGCGGGCAGATCCGACGCCATCGCCGTCACAAATCCTCTTCGTGTTCTTGCGAACGGGTTGCTGTTCACAGGATCGCTTTCTTTGTTGCGGGTTGAAGTTGAGGGAACGGAAGTGTGCCCGCACAAAGGATCTTGGACGAGAATTTCCATTCTCGAGACTTCACAAAAAGCCGTGGTCCGGAAGTTCGAGCCAGGAGGAACCAGAGCGGTAGGCCGATGGACCTTGCAGGACTCCGAATGCCGGTGCGCAATTATTGGTGCTGTTTCCCGTACAGGAGCGCGGAGGATAGCAAGCGACAAAGGGCGAGTACAAGGCCGAAATTCAATCAGGGGCGTTTTGTCCGTCTACCGCCTACGGAAATGAGCACCGAGCAGGCATGGATCTACGCTTTTCCCCTGTTCTCATTGAATCACAGAACCGTCAAAATATTCTCTTGAAGCATAACTTCACCGTGGAAGAACGGCATGATCGAGGAGATTGTCACGATCAGGGATGACCGCACGACCCTTGTTGGGTTCCTGGAGATCCCGTCCACACCCGCCGGCATCGTTCTATTCTCCCATGGGAGCGGGAGCGGCCGATTTAGCCCACGTAACCGCTTTGTGGCTCGGCAGCTTCAGCAGGGAGGGATCGCCACACTCCTGATCGATCTGTTAATGACGGAGGAGGAGCATCGGCGTAACGTCTTCGATATTGATCTGCTCTCTGATCGTGTGTTGATGGCGAGTGCCTGGCTCCGCGAAGACTCTCGAACCAGGGCGCTGTCATTGAGCTACTTTGGTGCCAGCACCGGGGCGGCATCTGCACTCCAAGCGGCTGCACAAGCCTCTTTCGGCGTTTGTGCCATCGTCTCGCGCGGCGGCCGTCCTGACCTCGCCGAACGCTATTTGCCTGACGTGACCGTACCAACCCTGCTGCTTGTCGGCGGCGAAGATCACCCCGTGATTGAAATGAATCAGCAGGCCTACCGGCTTCTTGGCGGCCCAAAGCAATTGATGATCATTCCGGGTGCGACACATCTGTTCGAAGAACCGGGAACACTCGAGCAAGTGGCAGAGTATGCCTTAAAGTGGTTCCGACAACATTTTGCTCGCCCTGATTGAGCCGTCGACCCCGTTCACCATAATAATGATCAGTACAGAAACGCTCAAAACTCCCCACAGTTTCCATGCCTTATGCCGCTTGTATCCAGAATGCCTTTCTTACCGATTCTAATCGACTTGGGGTTTTATATTAGAGAGTTTTAACTGACCGTTAACATCCCGTTAATCTTCCATTGCTACATTCGCGGTCGTACTGGATAACGAAAATCCATCGGGAGGTGGGAATATGACCTGTAAAAAATGTAAAGGCTTGATGATCGCGGAATCGCGACCGGAATATTCTACCGACGGAACCGTTTTGCGGTGCGTCAACTGCGGGCTGGTGCTAGACCCCTTGATCGAACAAAACCGCCTTGCACGAACACGCTCGACGCCGAGCACGCTGCATGCGGCATAAGGACGTTGCCCTCGTCCGGGCCGAAGTGAACGACTTGCGCTTCGCCGGACAGGACAGGCGTAGATGTCGCGCGCGCGGATCATCGGGAAGTGACCGGATGGCTCCACTGAGCCAGTGAGCTTTCCGTTCTCCGCGGCTCGACATCTGCCTCTGGCCCTCCTTGGTCAATCGCGTCCTCGCCCTCCTCAGCTGAGGTCGAATTCCGCCCAGAGAAAGGTATGATCGGAGGGATCCTTGGCCCGCCGGGGCTCAACATCGACCTCAACCCGCAAACATTTTTCTGCCAGAGGAGCCGTCGCCAGAATATGGTCGATGCGCCAACCTTTATTCGCCTCCAACGAACTCGGCGCGCGATAATCCCAAAATGTAAACTGCTGCCGCTCCGGATACATCCGCACAAAGACGTCGTGAAAACCCCACGCCACCGTCGCCTCGTAGGCCTTTCGTGCGGCCTCGTGATAGCACACATGCGTGAGGTGTTTTTCAGGACTATGGACGTCCATCGCCCTCGGTGCCACATTCATGTCCCCACACCAAATTGCAGGGAGCGTCGGTGAGAGGTGCTTCTCGAAGTAGGCTCGGAGCCGCTTGTACCACTCGAGCTTGTAGGCATATTTGGGCGAATCGATCTCGAATCCCTGCGGAATGTAGGTGTTGAGAATGGTGATGCCGCCGGCCACAACATGAAGCAGTCTCGGCTCGTCCGGCTCTCCGCCGTCGTCCAACCCGGCCCGCACGGACTCCGGTTTCATTCGGGTGAGGATGGCCACGCCATTGTAGCTCTTCATCCCTCGGTAGCTGATGTCATAACCTGAGGGCAGTAACGCCATGAGCGGGAACTCGCTGTCCTGCACCTTCGTTTCTTGAAGGCAAAGAATATCCGGCTTTTGCTTGTCCAACCACTCGATGACGATGGGGAGCCGCCTACGAAGCGAGTTAACGTTATAGGTGGCGACTTTCATTATCATCTTGTTCGACGGGACCAAATCGGCTGGCTGAAGGTTGGATTCGAGGCTGTTAAGGTTTTGGTGATCTGCCGAAAAAGTTCCGGCTATCGTGCGCCCGGAGCTTGCGGCGCAGGAATATCAGGAACAGCTGGTGTCAGGTCCGGGCCTGAGTGGTTCATCTCCTGACCTTGAGTCTGCACGGCGTCCTGCGGTGTGCCGCCCTTCTCTTTCATCTCCTTTTTTTTGGCCTTCTTCTGCTGCTTCTGCTGCTTTTTCAGCTTCTTCATCTCGGCCTTCTTGGCTTTCTTTTCGGCCTTCATGGCCTTTTTTTCAGCCTTGAGGTCGGCGTTCATTTTGTCCGTCTCGGTCTGGGTGGCCTCTTCGGCTAGAACGGCCGCAATCGGGCCGACCAGACAGACCACCGTCAAGACAACGATCAGCAATCGCCGCACGACACACCTCCTTGTTTGAGCGTGATGATGGGCTGGAATTTTCCGGCAATGTCAGGGCGCCCAGCGTCGCACGAGGACTACACCCTGTCAAGAGACCGCAGCGGATAAATACCGACGAAGAATCGCCTGTTCGATGCGGGAACGGCCCCGGTCAGGAGCCGGAAAGCGCAACACGAGCACAATGCGGCCTGCGTCCGACAATTGAATGGTAATGCGAGGCTCAGGCGATGGAGCCTCAAGGAGATTCTGCTGCTCGAGCAGCTTCATCTGCCGGCTGGCTTCCTGCATAAATGGCGTGCATTCAGCTTTGGCCGATTCGAGCAGCCGCGTCTCAGCTCGCTTCCAATCCTGCTCGGCCGGCAGCGGAACGGTGAGCGTGTACAGGCCATACTCCTGGGTGGGATTTTCTTTGATCAGCGCATTGGTGAACAACAGACTGTTGGGGAACACCGTCACGCGCCCGGTGTACAAGTGCGACGACTGTCCCGGGCCAATCTCCAGCAGTTTCGTCGCGAAAATATCGTGGTCCAGCACCACCCCGCGATGGCCCGCGATTTGAACCCTGTCTCCCACCGAATACACCTTGCCGCCAACGCGCAACGCGGCTCCGCTCCAGCACAGAAGCAGTTCCTTGGTCGCTAAGACCACCGCCGCCGCGAGAGCAACGAGCGAGACAGCAAAGGCCTGCAGTTCGTGCGCCCAGATGACGACCAGACCTAGCAGGAACACGAAGACCATCGAGTTGCGGACGGTCACCACCCACCGCCGTTTGGCCTCCATCGTAAGCGCGGAATTTCTGGCGATGGAACGGACGACGACCGTCCGAGCGATGAGGACGGACAGCAGCAGCAGAAGGGACTTGAGGCTGTCAAGCACGATGGAGCTATCGATCTGCGGAAGCCAGGTGATCATGGATGGCAGACTCGCCTAGTCGCCATGCAAGGCACTTCGAGTGCCGGGAACGCACTCCTCTCGTTTCCAATGCTTGAGCACTTTTTGCTCATCGAAGGTCAAGGTATAGCGGTAACAGTAGAGCGTCGGTTTGGGGCCATCCTGCGGTCCCTTGCCGATGAGCGATGTCGCCTCGTTCGCCGCATTCGTAATGCCGGACAGGTCCATCGGATTCAGATCCTTGTCGCTGTACGGCACGCGGTAGGTCCAAATGGCGTCACCACCGAGCGCAGGAGTCTTGGCCGTGTGGGGAGGGCCCATCTTCTCGAAGATTTCCTCCTGCGTCAGCCGATCCACGCCTTTCTTGAAATAGCCGTCGCGCCAGGGACCGCCGCAAGCGGCGGCCATCAAGCCGAGGATCAGCACGAGGAACCACGCATGGAAAGAGAGCGTTCTGCGGGCAAGCTTCATGTCTTCGATTGATCGTGAAGTTCCTGCATACGCTTGACGGAACAATACAGTGCGTAGCCCTGGGCCAGCATGCCCGTGACGAGCAATCCCAGCGCCGTTTGCAGCCAGCGGGATCCCTGCTCATCAAGGCCGTACATGCCCAGAATGAATCCGAGCGCGATGGACACAATGCCGACTATACGGGCCACAATCGCGTTCGTGCGCCAATTGGTGGGGACCGTCAGATCTTCTTTCATCATGGAATACGCTACAACGGGAGGCGTGGCAGGTTCAACTCTGCTTGGCACGGATCTCGCGCGCCTGTAGATCGATCGCGACCGCCTCTTGGCTTCGGCCGAGCTTACGCAGGACGTTGGCCAGTTCCTCAAGCGTTTTGGCCACCTCTGGATGCGACAATCCCAACGCCTTTTGCCGGATCGAGAGCGCCTGGCGATACAAGGGCTCCGCCTTCGCAGGCTGCCCTTGTGCAACGTACAACTGTCCGAGATTCGAAGCGCTTAAGGCGACGTCGGGATGGTCGCGTCCCAATAGTTGTTCCTTAATGGCCAGTGCCCGCACCAGCAGCGGCTCGGCTTCCGCGTACTGCCCGTACATGCGATGAAGGACGCCGAGATTGTTCAGGGTCGCCGCGACATCAGCGTGCGTCTCGCCATGCACGGATTGATAGATCTTCAGCGCCTGCAGATACAAGGGCTCCGCCTCAACATGTTTACCTTGTCCGGCATAGACCTGCGCCAATTGCGATAACGTCACGGCAACCCGGCGGTCTTCATGGCCGAACGTTTCGGCCTTCTTGAGCCCAGCCTGATAGATACGTTCGGCTTCGGCGTAATTGCCCTGCTGGACCGCCTGCTGCCCAGCAGCCATAGCCGATTCCCACGTTTGTTCCTGGCAAGAGAGATTCAACACGAGCAGGCCGGCCATCAGGACGGCGAGGAATGGCGATCCTGGCATTTTCTTTCCCGTGCGTCTCATATATATAGGTGCCACCACAGGATACACGATGATCGAACCAGGCCGCTATCGGCACTATAAGGGGAACGACTACGAGGTCATCGGGGAAGCACGGCATTCTGAAACGGAAGAGCCGTTCGTCGTCTATCGCGCGTTGTATGGTGAGAGGGGCCTGTGGATCCGGCCTCGTGCCATGTTCCTCGATACGGTGATGATCGACGGCAGTCCCCTGCCGCGGTTCCGACGTCTGACGAATTAGCGCGAGCGATGTCTTGTGCAAAGGACGTCCGGCTACGGCAGCCAGGTCCAGCGCGAGAAGGTCGCGGCCTGGCCGGTCCGCTCATGGCGGCCATTGAGCACATTCCAAATGAGCGCATTCTCGACGAGAAAGCGCCGGCCGGTCCCTGAGATTCTGACCCCTCGATAGGTATCGATGAAACCACGTGTTCGGGCCTGTTCCAGCATCCACTCGCGTTCGGCACGATTGACCGGCTCCGCCGTGAGCCGCGATGGCGTCTTGATCAGCTGTTCCCACGTCATTTCCCAGAGGTCCAACGCCGTCTGGTTGCCGTAGTTGAGGATGGGATCGGCTTCCGTCCCGTGCGACACCACGACTATCGGCGACTCAAACAGGGCACGAGCCTGAAATTCCGGCTCGCCATGTCGCTCGATCAGCTCCCTTCCGATCCAATGACGATAACTGTCGAGCAGCTGCTGTATCCACTGCACCACGGGAGGATGCATCCAGGGCTGTGACGTCATGACCTTACCCCTGAATTCCTAAGTCGCAGCGTGGTAGCACGTCCCTGACACGAGGGCAAGGGCAACGCCCTTGTAAATCCCATGGGAAGTCTTTGTATAATGGCGCCGCATATTACACATTCATTGATCAGGAGCA
>JAICVE010000096.1 GCA_025935475.1 Nitrospira sp.
CCCTTTGCAATTGTTTCCCACCTGGTTTCCTTACCCGATGTCCGGCGCTCTTCGACTGTATAGGAGAAGAGGACGCAGGGCATCCCGCTGAAAGGAGCGCGTAACAGCGCGTGTTCAGGTTGAGCCCGGCCGCTCACTTCCACCAAGCCAATTGCCAATGACCGAATAGCAGAAGTGGGGATGCTTTCAATCAGTCGCTTCCGGTTGTTCAAGAAGAATCCGTACGCTGAAAGTCCTATGCCGGCGAGCACGCCTGTTGCCAAGAACATCCATGTGGTGTCCGGCGGCATGGCCCATTGGCCAGGCAGGACACTTTTCCGTATGCCGGCCACCAAAATTAGCGCGGCAAAGAGCAGGGCTGCCGAGAAGAATAAGGTCCAGAACCATACGTGTTGAGTGCAAGGTTGGTGGCGGGGTCGCCGGGCTTGTCCGGCTTCTCTCGTCAGTGACTGCAACGCCCTCTTCTCGGCTTGACGATAGAATTCTTCCTCATCAAAACGGATCTGGGCGGCGCCGCCGCGCGCAGCGGCATTCAGTTGTGTGAGGCTCCCGTTCGGAAGCCACCATCCGCGACAGGCTCGGCAGGCGAGAAGCGCCGTTGCGAGCACCGATTCCGGATCTAAGAGGCCGCCACATTTGGGGCAGGTCGTCCAGTGTACTGCGGCAACTCCGGCCCCAGGCCCGTGCGACGCCAGCGCTCGATAGTTCTCCACGAACAAGTTGATTTCTCCCCCATCCAGCCAGATGCCGTGTTGGCCTGGACAGACATCGAGTTGCGGTCCTTCAAGTGTCGGTATTTCGACGAGATCGTTCTGACAGTTCGGACAATGCATCGGTCATGAGAGGACAGGCCTTGTTGAACTGTAGCAAATGGGGGTGACTTGTAAAGAAGATGATTGGAAATTGAAGCTGGCGGACAACGCATATCTGCAGGCCCTGTATGAGCTCATGGCATATCGCCGAAGATTGGTAATTGCAATCGGCCTTTGGCTGCTCGTATCATCGAGCCATGAACTGCACAAAATGCAAGACCAAAGCGGTCATCAAGCTTCCACGGCACCATGCGGCCTTCTGTAAAAGTTGCTTCACGGGTTTCGTCCATGACCAGGTGGCGCGGGCGATCAAGTCCGAAGCCATGTTCGGAAAGGACGATCGCATTGTCGTGGCAGTCTCTGGCGGAAAAGACAGTCTGGCACTGTGGGATGTCCTGCTCAAGCTCGGCTACAAGGCGGACGGGTTCTACGTGAACCTAGGGATCGGCGGCTATTCGGAACGCTCCTATAGGATGGTTCAACGGTTTGCCGAAATGGTGGCCGTTCCGGCCGGCGCGGTCCTCCACACCCACACGGTGGAGCAGGAAGAAGGCGCCGGCATCAAGGAACTCGCGCAACTGGTCCATCGTCCTACCTGCTCCACCTGTGGCACGATCAAACGCTATCAATTCAACCGCGCCGCGGTCGACCAGGACTATGATGTGATGGCCACGGGTCACAATCTCGACGACGAAGCCGCCCGTTTGCTCGGCAATGTGCTGCATTGGCAGGAGGACTATCTGGAAAAACAAGGGCCCACCCTCCCCGCGTCGGTCGATGGATTCGCGAAGAAGGTCAAACCGCTCTACCGCCTCTCAGAACGGGAACTTGCCGCCTATTGCGTCCTGAATAAGATCGAGTACATCGTGGACGAATGTCCCATGGCCCAAGGCGCGCGCACGCTCCTATATAAGGAGGTGCTCAACCGCCTGGAAACCGAGTCGCCGGGCACCAAGCAGTACTTTTATTGGGGCTTTCTCGAAACGAGGCGCAAGCAGCGATCCTCTTCGGTCGCGATGACCGAAAAGGATCAAGCCATGCTCCATCCTTGCAGCACGTGCGGACAGCCGACCACCGCAGAGATCTGTTCGTACTGCAAATTGATGGCGCGCGCCAAGCGGGAAGTGCCGGGTTGATCTCATTAAAATCGGCATTACCTTTCTAACTCATGGCGACTACCCCACGCGATTTCTACCAGGTCCTTGGTCTTCCTCGCACGGCCTCGGCCGACGACATCAAGAAGGCCTATCGGCGGTTGGCCCGTCAATACCACCCTGATCTCCACTCCGGGTCAAAGAAGGCCGAGATGGAGAAAAAGTTCAAGGAACTGAACGAAGCCCACGAAATCCTCTCCGATCCGGATAAACGCAAAAAGTACGATCAGTACGGAGCCCAATGGGAGCAGGCCGAAGCCTTTGAAAAGGCGCGCCAGCAGGCCGGCGCGGGTGCGCAAGGATTCCGCTGGGAACAGGCCGGACCTGGCAGTGGAGGAGCGAATTTTAACAGCGAAGCCTTCTCGGACATCTTTGAAAATCTGTTCCGCGGCAGTGGTCGGACCGGTGGAACACGCGGGTCCTCGATGCCCGGTGAGGATTTGGAGGCCGAAGTCGAGCTGACGTTACGGGAAGTGCTGACCGGCGTCACCAAACGGATCAACTTGCGGGAACCGGTCCCCTGTCCGACCTGCCACGGTAGCGGCACCGTGCGCGGGCGTACCTGCCCGACCTGCTTTGGCTCAGGCTCCGCCACTGAATTAAAAACCATCGAGGTCAAAATCCCGGCCGGCGTCCAGGAAGGCACACGCGTCCGCGTTGGAGGCAAGGGCCAGCCTGGGTCGAACGGGGGAAAGCGCGGCGACCTCTACCTATACGTCAGGATCAAGGCGGATCCCATTTTCCGCCGCGAAGGCAGCGATATCCATGTGACCCTGCCCGTCTATCCCTGGGAAGCAGTCCTCGGCGCAGAGGTCATGGCCCCGACGCTGACCGAACCGGTCAAGGTAAAAGTCCCGTCCGGCAGTAAGGCGGACAGTAAGCTTCGGCTCAAAGACAAGGGCCTGCCGTCGGCCGGCGGTGGGCATGGCGATCTCTTTTTGCATCTGCAGATTATGGTTCCGCCTACTGTCACGGAAGAAGAGCGGGCTCTCTACCAGCGGTTAGCGAAGGGGACGCACCCCGATCCACGCGCTGAGCTGCTGAGGCAAACGCGAATGACCGCATGACCCCGACCGAGTATGGGGTGCTGGCCTTCAGCTCCCTTTTCGTCATCGTCGATCCCCTCGCGACCGTTCCGGCGTTCCTTGCCATGACCACCCGTTACACGCTCGCGCAACGATTGCGCATGGCGCGCGTCGCGTGTCTTGTCGCCGTGATGATTTTGGGCGGCTTCGCGCTTACGGGGCAGTGGCTGTTATCACTTCTGGGGATTTCGCTCGCCGCCATCCAGGTCGCCGGCGCGCTCGTGCTGTTGCTCGTGGCCTTGGATATGCTGCGGGCTCAACGTTCGGCGGTACAGGAAACAGCGGAGGAGACGGCGGAAGGCGCCGCCAAGGACGACGTTGCGATCACCCCCCTCGCGGTGCCCATGCTCGCAGGACCCGCCGCGATCTCCACGATCATTCTGCTGGACGCGCAGGCAGCGTCATGGCTTCATCGAGGTATCTTGTTAGCTTGCGTTGGCCTGGTCGGTCTGGCAAGCTACGGCATCCTGGCTCTGGGTGCATCCGGAGCCAAGTGGATGAGCCCCCTGGCGGAAAAAATCATCACACGCCTCATGGGCTTGCTGCTCGCCGCCTTGGCCGTTCAGTTCCTGTTCAACGGGCTGAAGGGAGACGGCGGTTTGTTTATGCGATAATGTTGTGTCTACTTCTGTCCAGGACGTCAACACAAGGAGGTTTGGCATGAAGAAGGGAATGCAAGGAGTTTCGGCGCTCGTCATGGCTGGAGCATTTACGTTGGCCATGGGAGCCGCCGGTGTGTCGGCGAACGAGCCGGGCTACGGCCAGGGGGGTGGAAAAGATGGCTACGGAGGCGGCGGCCACGGGATGAGGGGAAGCCATGGCATGGGCATGATGCACAGCAGCGCGGGCCACCTCATCCGGCATCTGCTCAAGCATGAAAAAGACATCGGCCTCACGGCCGATCAGGTCACGAAGCTCAAGGACATCCAGTTGAACCTCGATAAGACCCGCATCAAATCGGAAGCGGACATCCAGGTGGCAGAACGTGAGCTCAAAGCGCTGACCGACGATGAGAAGTCCGATCTCAAGGCGATCGAATCGAAGTTGCGACAGAGCGAAGACATGCAGGTGGCCTTACGCATGACCTCTATCAAGACACGCCGCGACGTGCTGGCACTGTTGACGCCAGACCAACGCGCCAAGGAAAAGGCTGAGCACGAAAAGATGATGCAGCAACACACAGAGGGCGACAAAGGCCACGGCAAGGGCATGACGAATCCGCATGGAACCATGCAAGGCAATCCGCATATGGGCGGCGGTGCCGCACCTATGCCTCCGTCAGACATGAAGGCGCAGTAACGCGCTTCGACCGAAAGGAGATCCTTATGCGCGCACATACATTGACAGGTCTGCTGGCGTTTAGCCTGCTCGTCGGCTCGAGCACGGTTGCCTGGAGCGACGACAAGGAAGGCCACATCGCCGATCTGGTGAAGGATGCGAAGGTCACGGCCGAGCAGGCGATCAAGACCGCCATGGACAAGGTCCCGGGAACCGTCGTAGAAGCCGAACTTGAAAAGAAACACGGCAAGACGGTCTGGGAGGTCGAGATCCTTGGCGCCGACGGCAAAGTCACCGAAGTTCATATCGACGCGGCGAATGGGACGGTCATCGACACGGAAGTGAAGAAGGAAAAGCACGAAGACAAAAAGAAGAAGTAAGGATGTCATGCCAAAGGACCTAAAGCTCAAGAGTCACGATCTGCTCGTCGGTCCTGGACGTGCGCCCGCCCGGGCCATGCTCAAGGCCGTGGGCTTTACCGATGAAGATCTCTCGCGTCCTTTCATCGGCGTCGCCAACACCTGGATCGAGGTCATGCCCTGCAATTTTCACCTGCGCCGCTTGTCGGAGCGGGTGAAAGCCGGCATCCGGGCAGCAGGCGGCACGCCCATCGAGTACAACACCATCGCCGTCTCGGACGGCATTTCGATGGGCACGGAAGGCATGAAGGCCTCGCTGATCAGCCGCGAAGTGATCGCCGATTCGATCGAACTGGTGGCGCGGGGGCACCTCTTCGACGGCGTCGTGGCGCTGTCCGGCTGCGACAAGACCATTCCGGGAACAGTCATGGCGCTTGCGCGCTTGAATGTGCCGTCGCTGATGCTGTACGGCGGGTCGATCATGCCGGGACAGTTTCAGGGCCATGACGTGACGATCCAGGACGTCTTCGAAGCTGTGGGCAAGCACGCGTCCGGCAAGATGACCAATGCAGAACTGAAGGATCTGGAAGACCATGCCTGTCCCGGACCCGGCGCCTGCGGCGGCCAGTTCACGGCGAATACGATGGCGATCGCGTTCGAATTCCTTGGCATGTCGCCGATGGGACGCAATGGTGTGCCAGCCATGGATACGCGCAAAGACGACGTCGCATTCGAATGCGGCAAGATGGTCATGGATTTGCTGAACAAGGATCTCCGCCCCCGGCAAATCATCACGCGCAAATCATTGGAGAATGCGATTGCGGCCGTCGCGACGACTGGCGGCTCAACCAACGCCGTGCTCCACCTACTCGCCATCGCCAACGAAGCCGGCATCAAGCTGAGCATTGAGGATTTCGACAGGATCAACCGCAAGGTTCCCCTCCTGGCCGATTTGAAACCAGGCGGCCGCTTTGCCGCCGCGGATCTCTATGCGGCGGGCGGCACGACGCTAGTCGCCAAACGCTTGGTCGATGCCGGCCTCCTCCATGCGAATCAACCGACTGTGACAGGACGAACGATCGGCGAAGAGGCGAAAGAAGCGGTGGAGACCAGCGGGCAGCAAGTCTTGCGGCCGCTCACACACCCGATCAAAACGACGGGCGGTTTGGTGATTCTCAAAGGCAACCTCGCGCCGGATGGCTGCGTCGTCAAAGTCGCGGGTCATTCGATGATGCAGTTCCGCGGACCGGCCAAGGTCTATGACCGTGAAGAGGACGCGTTCGTGGCCGTGAAGGCCGGACAGATCAAGGCCGGCGAGGTCGTCGTGATCCGGTTCGAAGGGCCGTCCGGCGGTCCGGGCATGCGGGAGATGTTGGGCGTGACCGCCGCCATCGTCGGAGCAGGATTGGGCGACTCAGTCGCGCTGCTGACCGACGGGCGATTCTCGGGCGCCACGCATGGCCTCATGGCCGGCCATGTCGCCCCCGAAGCTGTCAGAGGCGGGCCGATCGGCGCCGTGAAGAATGGCGATATCATCGTGTTCGACATCCCCAAACGGCAATTGAACGTGGAACTGTCTGCCAGAGAGATCAAGGCGCGGCTGAAGAAGGTAAAATTGCCGGCGCCTCGCTACACCTCCGGTGTGATGGCGAAGTACGCCCGGCACGTATCCTCGGCCTCCGAAGGCGCGGTCACCAGCTAACGAAGGGTTGAGACATCTGGTGGGGCCGGCTTTGCGAGCCAGACCGTCAGTACCGCCGTCACGGCATCATCGTGACTATAGTTGTGCAGGTAGGGAAGAGCCGGCAGCGCGCGCTCGATTTCGTGACTGACCGAACTAGCCTCTGCGATGAGCACAAACCCCGCCTCTGCGAACAACCGCTTCCAGTCCGATTTTCTCAGACGGTTGACGTAAGTACTGCGGTTCCATTTCATGAGCGTCCATAGCCATTCGGGGTAGCGAAGACAATCAAACAACTTTAGCGGCAAGGGCGGCTGGCGTCTGTAAAAGGAATGGTCTCCCAGATCGACATGGGCGACCATCCCACCTCCCGGACGCAACAGGCGGAAGCACTCCGCGACCGTGACCGTCGGATAGCGGAGATGCTCGAAAGCCGTGTGCGACCAAATACAGTCGAACTGGGCGGAGGGAAACGGCAACCGTTTGCCATCGTATAGCCGGTAATCGACATGTTTTCGTGCCGCGTGATCACCCGTCACATACTCAGCCACGTCCACAGCCGTACAACTCTTGGCGCCCGACCCCAGCGCCTCCTCCAATACTTCCAGCGTATGTCCCGGTCCGATCTCCAGGATGTCCTTCCCCGCGATAGGCTGGAAGCGGCAATACAATTCAAACACCTGCCGGGCCATCACACGATCGGCGTTCAGGCCGGTGCAGTGGTACCCGGCCGCCAGCCTGGCGATGGGTGGGATCCCCATCACGAGATTTTGAAGGATTTCGAGCGGCACGAACATCGCACGAGGGTGGTCAATAATACGTGATCGTTCGTTCGCGGGTCACCGCGGTTTCGGTCAACGTGACCGACCCGTTTTTCAGCGACCACCGCTGAGCCGTTTCCTTGGTCCAGTTGCCCGGCGCATCGAACTCGTAGGTCACGACTGACTTCCGAAGATGCGGCTGGCGGAAATATTCGCTCGATTGTTCGATGCGATGCCCCGCCTGATCGTACCCGTAGTGATCCCGTCGCATCGGGGTGCCGTCGCTTCCGTAAAAGCGGCTTTCCTTGAGCCGATCGAGGGGATCGTAGTGGTGCGTCGCTTCTAACACGAGCCGTCTCTGGAAATAGCGGGCCTGGTAGACGAGATTGCCGCGAGCATCAAAGAGCAGCTTTTCCGTCAGCCCTTGGGCGTTCACCATGATTTCTTCTGAGAGCAAGCCCCTGCGGTCGTAGAACGAGAACTCGGCTTGAGCGAACCGTCCCTCTTCGGTCACGGCCACTTGGGCCGAGGGCCGTCCCTGTCCATCGATTCCGTACCGGAACAACTTCCGGGAGGCGACGCGGCCGTCCGGCTCGAAGGTCTCTTCTTCGGTAAGCCGCCCACTCTCGTCGTACGTATAGACATACCGAACCCCGCCGGCAGCCTGACGAGCCGGAAGCAGCTCGAGGGACGTCAGGTGTCCCTTGCGGTCAAACTCCTGCGTCGTGGTCAATTGCGGATACTTGATCACGACCGTGTGAACGGCTCCGTGCAGATCGAAACGGTCGAGGTCGCTTTTTGCTTCGCTCCAGGGACAGTGATTGAAAAGGAGGAACCAAACGACCAGGATCACAACGGAAGGAAGCCGACAGGCCCGCCAGACCCTCATGCCGTTCATGCTGGGTGCACTGAACTAGCGTCCCTTCATTCGTCCGCGCATTTCGGACATCATCCCTTCCAGATCCGCGTCAGCCTTGGCCCGGTCGCTGATGAGCATGTCGAGATCATAGGGACGGGCGGGAGTCGACTCGACCGGCTTCGCCGGTGCCGCCGCAGGCGCTTTGGCCGCTTGCGGAGGTTTCACCTCCGGCTGAGGGGAAGGTGTAGGGGAAAGATCCGAGGCAGCATTCGTCGGTGGGGACGACACGGCGGACGTGGCCGCCGTTTGTGGACGGGTCAGGCCTTGGCCCCGAAGCCATTGTGCCGCGACACTCGCTTTCAGAGAGAAGCTGATGCTCGTGATGGGAAGGCCGTCCGGTGCCACACGAGCGATGGCGGTGTTGACCGCGATCATGTGTCCATCGCTATCCAGGAGGGGGCCGCCGGAGTTGCCTCGATTCAGTCCGGTTTCGGTTTGAAAGACGTGCTTGCCCTTCACGCCGTTGAAATTATCCACCTCGGCGCTGATCACACCCGTCGTCAGCGTCCACAATCCTCCCTGCTCCGGATGGCCAATGGCGACAACACGATCACCGATGCGGCCTTGGGTAGCCTCGCTGAAGGAGACGACAGGCAAGGGCGCCGGCGGAGACTCCACCTTGAGCAAGGCGAGATCCAACGGAGTAGAATACGCCATCACTCTTGCGTGAAGCATTTTGGAGAGATCAGTTCTGCTGTCCCCCGTGACGCGCGGCGGCTTCAAAAACACGGACAACCGTGGGTAGGGCTTGCCGGTCCGCTCCTCGATCACGACGTGGGCATTGGTCAAGACCATTCCATCGGCTTGGATGATCGAACCGGTCCCGCCGCTGCCGCTCTTGCCGCTGTCGGAATGGC
>JAICVE010000336.1 GCA_025935475.1 Nitrospira sp.
GTGCAATCGGATGTCGAGCGGCTCCATCGCCGGCACGAGGATGCCGTCGACCCGAAACTTGACCCTCGTCGAGCGGTCTGCTGCCTCGACATGGATGTCGCTCGCACGCCGCTGCATGGCGCTCAATAAAATGGAATCCAGCAACTTGACGGCAGGGCTCTGGTCTTCGCTCGCATGATCGAGCGTGAGAATTTCCTCACCCCGTTCATCTTCCTTGACCAGCACGGACCGGTACTCGGCCTCCAGTTCGCGCAGCGCCTGGCTCGAGCCTTCACTGCGTTCCAATGCCGTCAAGATCGCCGATTTTGGGCTCACAACCAGTTCGAGCTCTCGGCCCAGGAGTAATTCCAGTTCATCGAGGCCAAGGAGGTCCTGAGGATCAGGAACCGCGACTCGCAAACGACCCTGCGCCTCGGCAATGGGCACAAAGGGGTGCCGCTGCATCAGTTTCACCGACATCCGCTCGTAAAAGGATGGCTCTACCCGGAAATCCAGCAACGGATCGAATGGCAGCCCGAATTGAATGGCCAGCGCTCGCGCGAGCTGTTCTTCAGAAAGAGCGCCTTCACCCAATAAGGTGGCTCCCAGATCAGCCGAGACGCCGCCCAACCGGTTCAAGGTTTGATCCACAGTCGATTTCGTGACCATCCTCTGCCCCACGAGCACGTCGGCCAGCGTCGGTCTTGTCATGCTTCGAGATGCCACCCCTGGATTCCTTTCACACTCTCAGCTACACGCCTTCAAACGCCTCGAATTACTCCGTTCACACATTCCCCGCCATTTGGAACACGGGAAGATACATGATCACCACGATCCCACCCACAAGAATGCCCATGAGCAGCAGAAGCGCGGGCTCGATCCAGGTAGTCAACTGGGTCAGCCGGAGATCGAGATCAACTTCGTAAAATTCGGCGACATCATGCAACATCAGCTCCAGCGATCCGGTTTCTTCGCCGACCGACAACATCTCGATGGCGAGCTTGGGAAAGACTTTCGGACGATCGAGCGCCGCGGCAAGAGTAGTTCCCTCGCGAATTTCGTTCACGGCCGCGGTCAATCCCGCTGCGATGTACCGGTTCGAGACTGCGCTTTTGGTGATATGCAACGCCTCGACAAGAGGCGTCCCACCGGCCAGGATAGTTCCTAGCGTCCTGGCCAGTTGAATGGTGTGATGCTTGATGAAGATGATTCCGACAAGAGGCGCCCGCAATAACAGTCGGTCAACGTTGAAACGGCCATTCGGTGTCGTATAGTAGGCGCGGCCGATGAGCATGAGCCCCACCAGTAATGTGAAGGCTGGCAGCACATACACTTTTGCGGCGGAAGCCGCATCAATCAGCAGCTGTGTGGCAACTGGCAACGATTTAGCAGTCTCGGCATAGACCGAGATAAAGGTCGGCATCACGTAACTCAGCAGGAAGCCAATGACGCCGATGCCCGTCAGAACGAGAAACGCCGGATAGGCAAGCGCCTTGGCAATCTTGTGCCGCAGCCCGATCATCAGCTTCAAATAGGCGATGAATCGCTTCAACACTTCGGCTAAATTCCCGGATTGTTCCCCCGCCCGCACCGTCGCGACATAGAGCTCCGAGAAATATCCCGGATGGCGACTCAACGCTTCGGACGCCGACGCCCCTCCCCGGATGTCCTGACGAATCATGCGAAGCGCCTGTTGAAAGCCTTCATGCCGCGCCCGCTCAATCAGCAAATCCCAGACACGGAGCACCGGAAGACCGGCTTTCACCAACGCCAGCAATTCCTGGTTGAAGATCAGAAACTCGCCGAGAGGCAGGCCGCGCAAGGCACTGATCTCAAACACCGGTCGGATCGGGGCCAGCCCACGGCGCTTCAACTGGAAGATCAGAAATCCCTGACCTTCGAGCTTCGCGCGAACGACCGGTTCCTCGTCGCCTTCGATCTGACCTTCGAGCGTTGATCCGTCAGGACGCGCGACCCTGTATGCGAAGACAGCCATGAATACCGTGGACTATGACATCGGAGACGGAACCTTGTTGCCGTGTTAGGGGATGGTCTCTATCGATGAACTCGTCAGCACGCGATGATCGAACACGAATAATGTCTGACCGACTTCGATCTGATTGTCAGTCAGATGGTTCATCGAGCGAAGCCGATTGAGACCCATCCGATGCTTGCGCGCAAGGCTCCAGAGCGTATCACCGGGCATCACGATAATTTCTCTGATTGGAGGATTCTGCCTCAGCGTTGCGGCACTGGATGGCCGTTGCGCCGGAAAGGCATTGACCGCCGACGTTACAGCCGGTGAGGGCGGGGCGAACGACCAGGGAAGTGAGACTCCGGTCGCCGCAGGGTCGCCCTCCGGTTGCATGCCCAGCGTCTCCGGCTTCCTCGCTCGCTTCTGGGACTGCCTCATCGGATTCGGCAATTGGAAGCTACTCCGAAACACGCGCTCCCGCTCCGCCCGTGCCGCCAGCAATTCTTCGCGCTGCACGTCGATAACGTGCCGGGCTTCGCTTACGCGACGCTCGGCTTCCCGCACACGGCCTTCGAGCTGGGCCCGAGCCACCTGTGCATCGGCCAATTCCTGGCCGCGGGATTCCAGTTCGGCGCGCACTTCCGCCAGATTACGCTGAGTCTCGCGCACTTGAGTTCTAAGCGTATCCATCGTCAATTGGAGATCGACAATCTCCGGTTCGACGATGGGCTCTAACTCGCCGCAACCGGTGATGGCAAGCGCGAGCACACCAACGCAACAAAGTGTCATCGTTCGGACAACAACGTCGCTCCGCCGAATGACGCGGATGCCATGCCGATTACAGAGATGTGGATCGATGATTACCATCGATTGTAGGGTGTCCCGTTGGTACCGACAAATTCAGACCCGGAGAACACATCGAAAATACCGCCTTCCGTCGCCTCGGTGATTTCCTGCCACGAGGTGACCGAATTCGTGAAAGGGTCCGCAGGAATCGCGCGTAAATATCCGGCACTGACCAAGGCCTGCAGTGAGGGCGGATACTTTCCCTGATCGGCACGATGCTGATCGAGCACGTCACGAAGCGTAAACAAGTCCTGCCGCAATGCTGCCTCCCTCGCCTTAATCACCGAAGCCTGGTAGCTCGGCGCCGCCAGGGTCGCCAAGATGCCGATGATCGACACGACGATCAACAGTTCGATCAGCGTAAAGCCCTTGGCTTCTGCCAGACGGAACTTACCAGTCGCGGTATTTGGTTCCATCCAACGCCGTTTCCTGACTTGCCGTCATGACATCGTACACGTCGGCTCCGCACCAGCTTGACGCGTTGGGCGCGTCTTTATAGCACCGGAACTGCCAATCGGCTTTTCCTGTCAAGGGATCCAGCGGCAGGCTTCGAAGGTAGCGCCTGGTCGTCGTGCCCCGGACTGTGGATTCTTCGCTGGTCAATTTGACTCCCAACAGCATTTCGAGCGATTTCGGGTACCCGTAGATACTGGCGACGTCCTTACATGACAGCTTGTTTTTTA
>JAICVE010000508.1 GCA_025935475.1 Nitrospira sp.
AGCCCGCGGATCAATTCAAATGCGGCAGACCCCGTCCCTGGGAGCAAGGATTTGAAGAGTTCGACCACCGGCAGGAAATCCACGGAGGCCCAGTGCATCGCCCCCATGCAGGACATGAAACGGGCTCGGTCGAAATTTCCGTGCTCGAGCACATACCAGGCATCTTTGCGATGACGGATCGTGGCCGTTCCCGTCTGGCTAATGGACAAATCCTCGTCGCGATAGAACCAGCGGACTTCATCCAGCGGCACTCGCAAGGCCTGTGCGGCCATCGCTCGAAGATCATCGGCGGTGAGCCGTTGCCAACCGGGCTTCGTCGCAAGATTCAGAGTCGTCTCGCTGACGAGACCGGAGGGCTTGAGGCCAACCCACGCCCCCCAATCCAACTTGATCCTGGCACGGACGAGTACCGTCTCACCATTGTGATCAACACCCCATTCACACTCGTGCAGCACATTGCCGGAAGGATCCGCTGCCAGAATGCGTCGCCCGTCGGGCCGATAAAACACCAGATGGCCCGTGGCGTGGCGGACCATTCGCCCATTTCCAGCTTCCAGGCGTTTTTTGAAGAGAAGATTCTCGGGAAACGTTAAGTGTCCGGGCGTCGAGAGCGCCGTGACGACGGGATCGGCTGGCATTATTCGCGGAGTTGACCGCTTCCCAATACGATGAATTTCGAGCAGGTGAGTTCTTCCAGTCCCATTGGCCCGCGCGCATGAATGCGGGAGGTGCTGATGCCGATTTCAGCGCCCAATCCGAATTGGTAGCCGTCATTGAGTCTGGTCGAGGCATTGACCAGAACGGCGCTCGCATCCACCTCGCGAAGAAAGCGCATCGCTTTCTTGTAATCCGCCGTCACGATTGCTTCCGTGTGTCGGGATCCGTAGCGCCCGATGTGCTCCATCGCTTCGTCGATGTTCTTCACGACCTTGACCGCGAGCACCAAATCCAGAAACTCTTTGCCATAGTCGCCTTCGTTGGCGGGCTTCGTGGTGGACGATAAGGCGCAGGTTTTCTGACATCCGCGCACCTCGACCTTGGCCGCTACCAATCTATCGATGAGCCCGGCCAGCCAGGTTCGTGCGATACTTTGATGCACCAACAGCGTCTCCATGGCATTACAGGTGGACGGCCGCTGGATCTTCGCGTTCAGACAGATCTGCTCCGCCATGGCGGGGTTCGCGTCGTCATCTACATAGACATGGCAAACGCCGGCATCATGCTTGATCACCGGAATCGTGGCATGCTCTGAGACCAGCCGCATCAACGACTCACCGCCGCGGGGGATAATTAGATCGATCCACCTGTCCTGTTTGAGAAGCACCGGCACCAGTTCGCGGTCAGGCCTGTCTACAAACGTGACCACACCAGCAGGTATCCCGGATTTCTCCGCCGCCTCCGAGAGTACTTGGGCGATGGCCCGGTTGGAGCGGATGGCTTCGCTGCCGCCGCGCAGGACACACGCGTTGCCGGATTTGAGGCACAAGGCCGCCGAGTCCGCCGTCACGTTCGGTCGGGACTCATAGATGATGCCGATGACCCCGATGGGCACGCGCACCCGACCGACCTGCATCCCGTTTGGACGTGTCCACATCTTCGGCATCTCACCGAGTGGATCGGGCAGCTTGGCCACCTCTCGAATGCCAGCGGCCATTTCGGCGATCCGGGCTTCAGTAAGCCGTAGCCGATCGGCCATGGCCTTTCTCTCTGGAGCAGCGCCAAATGCCTCAATGTCCTCTGAATTGGCGGCCAGCACTGTGTCAGTCTGGCCTTCCAATGCATC
>JAICVE010000477.1 GCA_025935475.1 Nitrospira sp.
ATTATGTTCGTGTTGTATCATATTATTATTATTCTCCGCTGTTTTCTTGTAGCTCAGTTGACTCTGGCGTTCTCGCTACTGATCGTCTACTGGGTTATCGGCTTCAGTCTGATGTTCGCTGTGGGTCTCTTTTCTGGCCTAGTCATCCCGTGGCGTGTGCTCACAAACCGCGGAAAGTTTGCTCTCCGCCAGCTGACCCCAGACGACGTTGTCACGGGCAAGGCCTTTAAAGGGCGTCCTCGTGACGAATCTAAGCACTATGGGTGGGATCGTGCCTGGCCAATGTACGTGCCATTCCAGGCACGGCAGGACGCCAAGGGCGTCGTCGGCGAGGCGCATATCTTCTTGGGCAAGATCTGGACGAGAGTTATTAACGGAATTCGATTCACACCCAAGGGCGTCGGTGTGGTCCTCGGCGTCGCCCTCCCAATTCCTTTCTTCGGATTATGGGCTGGAGTTTGGCTATCGATCGGCGCCTGGCTCCTAGCGATGCTGGTTCTTGGATTCGTGGTATGGATTTTCCAACGCATCATGCTGCTCGGCCTGCGCTGGGCGGATATCATTCACCGGCGGCAGAGCAACGCATCACTGAAGTGTTATTACTGTTATAGCGAAAGCCGCACGCCAAGTTACCGGTGCCTCAACCCCCAATGCACAATCATCCATCGCAGCATGCTTCCGGGTCCCCTGGGTCTAGTGACTCGTCGGTGCGAATGTGGCACGCAGCTTCCCAACACCATCCGAGCCGCGGCGCGGACGCTCCCGACGTTGTGTCCATACTGCAATCGTGAGCTGGCCGATTCGAGCGGCATACGTCACACCGTCCAGTTGCCGGTGATCGGCAGCGTAGGAGCCGGGAAGACCCGCTTGCTCATGGCGGCGATCGTACAGCTCGAGTCATGGCTGACTGAGCGACAGGGAACGATCAACGCCGTAACACCGGAGGCGCAAACCTACCTGGAAGCGGCACGGCTGACCGTTCGCAGTCACGCCGAGACGGTGAAGACGCCTGATGCCCTTCCCGAAGGAGTTCCGCTGATACTCCGGGACGCGGTGGGTGAGGTAACCGAACTCCAGCTCATGGATGCGGCTGGCGAGGCTTTTGCCACGTGGGACACAACTGCAGACCTCCGCTATCTCGACAACGCCAACGCCTTCCTTTTCGTCTTGGACCCGCTGGCTTGGCCCCAGCTCCGCCAAGAGCTCAAGCTCCGCGGCCTCGCTGAGACCGTCGTGGTAACCGGCGAAAATCAGAAGGAGAGCTACGGTGCCGCGATCGATCGGATGCGGGCCGAGAGCGTTCCATTGCGGCAACGCAAAGTGGGAGTCGTGCTAAGTAAGGCTGACGTGCTCCTGAAACTTCCATCCGCTGCAGAGCTGGCCAATTGCACCATCAACAACGACAGTATTCGCAGGTGGATGTGGGAACACGACTTCGACCTACTCATCACCCGTATGGAAATGGACTTTGGCGAGGTTCGCTATTTCCTCGTGGACTCGATGAATAGTCAAGATCCCGATCAGCCGCTCAGCCCATTGTGGACGTTGCAATGGGCGCTGCAAGCGAATGGCAGCACTCTGACCTTCGCTGATGTCGAATCTAAGGCTGGACCTGTGGCGCCAGTTCCGGCCCGCGCGTAAGGAGTTCGCAATGCGAAACGGTATCCCGATTGCCTACTACGTCTTCCGAACTGTCTGGAGTGTGATGCACCTTGTCATGCTCGCTGCGCTGCTGGTCGCTGTGATCCTGTGGTCGGTTCACGACGATCAGGGCGCCCGCTTCATCTCAGCCTGGTGGAGGATGTCACTTTCGATTAGTGCGACGATTTTCCATGCCCTCCCCTTTCCTTGGGAACTAGTATGAGCGGAGTCGTGTCCTAAATGCAGCCGCGCGCTTGAAAGGAAGCTGCATTGGTACCTATCGGCATCGATCTTGGAACCACGTACTCGGTCGTCGCCTATGTGACTCCTGGAGGATCTATCGAGATTCTGGAGAACGATGATGGGGAGCAGTTGACCGCCTCGGCGGTGCATTTCGGTGATCGAGGGCACGTAATGGTGGGCAGAGTCGCCAAGGAGATGTCTCAAATAGAGCCGGATCGCGTCGTTACTGGCATTAAGCGCCACATGGGCAAAGAGCACCTGCTGACATTTGACGGTACGGCCTTCCGTCCAGAAGGTATTTC
>JAICVE010000323.1 GCA_025935475.1 Nitrospira sp.
AGGTATCGACTAGTCGGCTTCAGGCTCTGAGCTACCGTGTTGATGGGAGACTTTGTCCTCTTCGAACAACTCTTCCATCTCTTCGGCGATCATATCTCGATCGTTCGGCACAGAGATGAGTGGGATCTCTTTGCGGGCTTTCGGCGGCTCGGGCTCTTCGGATGGATTGGGCTGTTTGGGATTCTCACTCATGAGTAAAGTATACACCAGTCGTGAACAGAAAACGCGAGTTATTCGAAGGCTTCGAGGGAGGACTTCTCAGCGAACTGCCGCTGACATCCACCGCATGTGACGAAGTAGATCGATTCGCGCACCGACATGGTCGCCCGGAAGTCCAGGCTCACCCCTCGGTGATTACAGGCCGTGCAGGAGATTTCCTTGAGCCGATAAGGCACATCCGGCTGGGTGCGGAGGTAAAACTCCATATCTGTATAGAGGGGGAAGCTGTAAAAGCATTTCTTACAGACGCCCCGCCATTCGCCATCCGCCTGCATAAACCGTTGATCGATGCCGAAGCTGGAACCCTTGCAGATGGCACATTTTACGGCGCCCAGCCTCTGTTCGACCTCTTGAACCGACGGTCCCGGCATCTGCCTTATCCTCCCTGGCCGAGTATAACGTTGGGCAAATCTGGACTGCAACCGACGCTCCTGCACCTTTCTGCTTGACCTCCACGCGATCCTCTCCAATACTGGCTCTATGTATCAGATTACAGATACCCTCTTTGTGGGAAATATTTACGAGGCCGAAAAGCCTCCCGCTCACATCAGCGCAGTGCTCCTGGTGGCCGAAGAATTCACCCCTGATCCGCCCGCCGGTGTCCTCTACGAGAGAATCCCGTTCAAAGAGTTCGGAGAAGCCATGCCTGCCTCTTTGAATCAGGCAATTGAGTGGATCGCGCGCCACCATCCGAACAATCGGGTGCTCGTGTGTTGCCGCGCGGGGATGGGGCGTTCGGTGTCGGTCGTGATGGCCTATCTGTGTTGTGTACACAGCATGCCCTATCCTGACGTCCTACAACTAGTCATGACTCGCCGGCCCGCCGCCTGTCCCTTGCCGAATATCCAAGTCACGATCAAACAGGTCCAGCAACTTCGCCAAGCCTCTCAGACCTAGCTGGCTTTGAGCCCATTGCCTTTCCCAGGCGGGAATGGCCTAATTCAACCCATGCCGGAACTTCCAGAAGCTGAAGTGGTCGCCAGACAAATTCGCGCGCGCCTGTCTGGAGGAATGCTGACGGACACCTGGATTGGTCGAGCCGATATCGTCCGTGAAGGCTTTGCCGAACGGAGATGGTATGCGGGCTCCGTCCTCCAGTCGGCGAAGCGGTTTGGGAAGAGCGTGGCCATGGCTTTTGAACGGCAGGGGCAGACCCGTTACATCATGGCTGAACTCGGCATGACTGGACTCCTCTTGTTCTCTTCCGCGCGCCCGAGGTTTCCTCAGCACGTTCATGTGCGCATGACGTTTGTGGGTGCCCAGGAGTCAGAGTTGCGGTATTGGAATCCGAGGCGGTTTGGGCGGCTGTCGCTGCTCGATCAGCGGGGCCTTGATGCCTATGTCGCCCGCCGCTTCGGCTGTGATCCCTTGACCGTCACCCGCGAAGAATTTCTCCGGATCGTGAAGGGACGCTCCGGCAGGCTGAAGCCGCTACTCATGCACCAACAAGTGATCGCAGGGATCGGAAACATTTATGCGAACGAAATCTTGTTCCGCGCCCGCCTTCACCCCAATGCCAACGCCAGTCGCCTCTCCGTTTCCAACATCGAGGTCCTCTTTGACGTCACCAAAGAAGTGCTTCAGGAAGCCATTGCTTGTGGCGGCTCGAGTGTTCGAGATTTCTTTGCACCTGATGGAAGCGAGGGGGAATTCAAGCGTCGCCACCTCGTCTACGGCAAAGAAGGGGCCTCCTGCCCGAACGATTGCGGCCATGCCATCAAACGTCTGCAGAGCGAACGAAGCTCATTTTTTTGCCCAGCCTGCCAATCCCGAGCGCGGACTCGGTAGACATCTGCCAAAAAGCCAGGGAGATCCCTAGGGAAGCCTGTGGAAATACACAGAGTTAGGGTGATTGGTTCGCTCACGGGAGAGTCCTAGGCCTTTTGCTCCCTAATCGCTTAGGACCTCTGGTGTCTTGAGTCATCTCCGGGGTTTCGCTACAATCCGGCTCCCTTTACAGCGATTTTTCAAATACCCCAAGGAGCGTTGCCATGGCCAAGGTGCTGGAAGGTCCCGGGATGGGACTGATGAAAAAGTGGGGCATCCACGTTCCCAACTACGTCGTGGTCACCTCAGCAGACGAACTCGCCAAACTCGGTCAAGCCAATGACTGGATGAAGCATTCGAAATTGGTGGTCAAGGCTCACGAGGCGCTCGGTTCCCGGTTCAAGCTCGGTCTCGTCAAGGTTGGCCTCGATGTGAATGCCGCCATTGCCGCCACCAAGGAGATGATCGGCCGTCAAGTCGGCAGCATCACCGTCTCGCAAGTCATCGTCTCTGAAATGATCCCGCACAAGGAAGAGTATTATTGCGCAGTGAAATCCACCCGCGAGGGCAGCGAAATTCTCGTGGCCAATTGCGGAGGCATCGAAGTCGAATCGAATTGGGACCGCGTCAAGCGCCTGTGTCTCGATGTCGGCCAACAACCAGCGCCGGAGGCGTTGGAGAAGTTGGCCAAGGACGCTGGTTTTTCCGGTCCGCTCCTCAAGAAGATGGCCGACTTTGCCGGTAAAATGTTTACCTGCTTCGACAACGAAGACGCGCAGTATCTGGAAGTGAATCCAGTGGTGATCCGGGAAAGCGACGGCGAGCTGGTGGCGCTCGATGCTGTGACGCTGCTCGACGGCGACGCGAAGTTCCGCCATCCAGATTGGAATTTTCAGTTTGCGGCCGAGTTTGGCCGGGCCTACAGCAAAGACGAAATGGAAGTCATGACCGTCGACAGCAAGATCAAGGGCTCCGTGAAATTCATCGAGATTCCCGGCGGCGACACGGCGATGCTTCCGGCCGGAGGCGGCGCCAGCGTGTATTACTCGGACGCGGTTGTCGCGCGCGGCGGCAAATTGGCCAACTACGCTGAATATTCCGGCGACCCCCCCGATTGGGCGGTCGAAGTCTTGACCGAGAAAGTCTGCTCCTTGCCGGGAATCCGGAACATCATCGTCGGAGGGGCGATCGCGAATTTTACCGATGTGAAAAAGACGTTCGGCGGGATCATCAACGGCTTTCGCAAGGCGAAGGCGGACGGCAAACTCAAGAACGTGCGAATATGGGTGCGCCGCGGCGGGCCGCGCGAGAAGGAAGGTCTCGATGCCATGCGCGCCCTAAAGGATGAAGGGTTCGACATAAATGTCTTCGACCGCAACACCCCGCTGACGGACATCGTCGATAAGGCGCTTCACAAGCAATAGTGAAGACCAGGGACGGCTCAGGCCGGGGGATTCGTTCGCTCCCGGCCTCAAATTCAGCTTCGTAGGAACAGAGGGAGATTTCGATGAGTATTCTGGCCAACAAGGACACCCGCGTCGTCATTCAGGGCGGGCAAGCCGGCGTGAACGCCGCACGGCGCATGGCGGAGTTCTGCTACCTGATCAAGCGGCCGCTCAACGTCGAAGCGTTCGTGTATCCGCCGGATGC
>JAICVE010000210.1 GCA_025935475.1 Nitrospira sp.
AATTCCCACGAGCAGATTCAGGGTGGAGGCATTAAAATCCGCCTCTTGGCCGTTGAATTTGTAGGTACCACTATCGCTATTCCAGGCCACCTCCGTGTTCAACGACCATTTTGAATTAAGGGCAATATCGATTCCAGTGGCCACCCGCAAAGCAAACGTGGTGGAGAAGGATCCAGCCCTGTCTGTGACTTCCTTGCTGTTACTGAATGAGTGTACATTCGCTCCGAGGCCGAGAGACACATAAGGGATAAGCGATCTCAATCCTAAATCGTAATTCACGAACGATTCCCATCCGAGACGTTCCCTCGTGCTGCGGTCTGGACGGAATTCCACCGTCGGCAGGATCGAAAAAACGCCCAACGTACCCAATTCCGGCCCCCAAAGGTTGATGCTGTGCTGGTGCCACTCGAGCATCATACCTACCCGTACCCACTCACGCAGGGCATAGAGCACTTCTGCATTTACCAAAGGGCCGATACTTGTGCCGTTGCCGGTATTCTTCAACACCTTCTGAGTTGGGATGGCAGCTCCGGCCCGCAAGCCAAAGACAAGGCCCATTGGTTTGGCATCGGTTCCTACCTCATACTCGCGCGCAGCAGTTTCTTTACTCAGTTCTTCGTTCGTGACCTGAGCGGACGCTTCACGACAGGGGGCGAGTGTAATGACAATGACGATGACGAGATAAGGAAGTGCGGTTTGCTTCCAATGAGACTGGTATGTAGTCGAACTTAACATGAGTGCCTTAGGGGAGGTGTATTTTAAGAGCGTTGAGAGGTCGACGCAAGTGAGGCGTGGGATTGAAGGCTTGGGAAGGCAAATAACAGAAGGGCGCGATTTCGAAACACTTACCGACCAGGCGGTGGGAGACGGACCCCCGATCGAACGCGAAATTCTGCAACAGTCTAGGGCAACATTGGCTTTAGGCCGGCACGGTGCACGGACGCAAGGAAGCGTTTATTTTGTTCTATCTTCAAATGTGACGTCCACTGTTTTCGTGCCCCCTGGAGACTGTAGGCCTGGATCCTTAGCCAAACACCGGAAGGTGATCTTGGAACTCCCGCCACCATAGACATTAATGACATCGCTGCTCTTCATGACCATGACTGTTTTGCCCATATTTGCGCAGTACTCATTAGCCTCGCTTAAGGCAAGTCGTTGTGCTTCTGAAGCCCCAGCACTTGGAGAGGCAGCCGCCGAAGTGATGTATGTGTCCGGCCCCAATTTGAAGACACCACTTGATTGAGAACACGCTACCAAGAGAGCCAGGCCCAAGCTTAATACAACGCGCATTGAATACCCGACTATTCACTGCGGATGTAGGCGTAAGCAGTTTTCCCAGTATGGCGCATTCTATTTTGCGGACCGATTCCAATGCAAGGATGAAGATGAATGCTCGTCAATGACGCATAATCGTTCTAGGGCCATCCGTCCCTATTTACGTAATTTTTAGATAGGTCTACATTGCGTCAGTTCTTGTCACGCCGAATGCCTTGTTATGCAATTAAGTTAGTCACTTAACTCCCTTCGCGAATCCGGCCAATGAGGATAAAATGGAACCAGTAAAGCGGAATCCGCTGCTATGTTCCAAATGTGACGGTACACTGTTGCCTACCCGAGCGTTACATCGCGACATTGGAGTGCTCGAGTATTTATGCATTGATTGCCGTCGCCGGTGGCTTTTAGTAGATGGTCCGGGAGGATTAATGTTCTTCCTCTCGCCTCAGGATGAAAAAGATCGCGCGAAACCCAGTAACACGCCAGCAATGACCGACCGCTCCTAAGGGGTTCCTCCAGAGCACTCCTGCCGATAGTCATCAAATAAGAATCGATAGTGTAGACGTTGTCGTACCATAGACGCTGACCCTGGTGAGGGCTTGAACTCAAGATCACTTATCTATATCGTCATACGTGATCAAAGATGCTACGAGAGAGCCACTAGGTTTCGCTGAATAAGGTACTTCTCCTGTTGAGATCGAGTGACCTTCAAGACCCTACCGAGCTCAATACGGGCCATACTCTGGAGGACAACCAAGACCATCCTCTTTTCGTTCTACCTTCTTTTCATCACAACCTTTTTGCTGTTTTCTCTTCTAGAATCCTTCCCCGATCTGGGAAAAGCGGTGAGCCTCCAGAACATTCGCTATTACGCACAGGCCGCCGAGTATGTGGCCGATCCCACGCTGGTGTTTGTTCCAAGGCATCCCAATAAAGTAGTTGATGCTATTGAGTTCCGTGGCGATGGTTACTCGCCAGGCTTCGGCATTGAAGTGTCACCCATCAGGTATCACGCGTCGTATACCAACAATGGTTTCCGTGCGAATAGCTCGCAGCCGCCCTTCGACATAGTTGTCATAGGGGACTCATATATTGAATTTGGGGAGTCGGATGACTCGACTTTGAGCGAACTGCTCAAGCAGGAATCGGGTTTATCGACGCTGAACCTGGGAAGAGGATGGTATGGGCCGCCTCAATATTTGGAACTCTTCAAGCGGTACGGCTCAGCGACCAAGGCGCAGTATGCCATTTTAGCCTTCTTTAGCGGTAATGATGCCGAGGATACGAGGCAGTACATCAGATGGCAACGGGGTGGAGAAGGGGGCGATTATTATTCCTTTGTCGTGGGACGAAGAAATTTTTTCATCAGATATCTTCATGCGTTTCGCGACACATATAACGCGATTATTCATTGGCGTAAAGAATTCCCCCGGACAGCTACGACCGAAGGGGCGATTTCACATGCCGTACATCCCGATGTGGGGATGATTCAACTCGGTGGTCTTCTCGTTCCGATGTATTTCAACTATTGGAACCAACATGTCACTACATCTCAATTACTTGAACGCGAGGAATGGAAACACATCCGCACAGTGATTGGCCAATTTAAAGCTCTGTCAGTGCAAAACCTGATCATTCCGATCATTGTGTTTATTCCCACTAAGCTCGAAGTGTATGGGTCCCAATTCGATCACCAAAGCGGTAGTCGCTTTCTATCAAAAATACGCGATCAGCTTCAGTTTGACATGAACACTTTAGGCGCCCTAGAAGCCGTCTCGCAGGAGCAGAGGGTACAAATGGTAAACCTGATGCCCGCTTTCAGAGCCTTAGCGCGACAAGGGAAAGTGTTGTATCATCCCTTTGATACACATTGGAATGTTACCGGTCGAAGAGCTGCAGCCGAAGCCCTTGCAAAGGAAATCCAAAACAAGAAGTAGCAGTCTACTCGGGCGTCTCACTCACACCATTGGTCTGTGTATTTCCATTATTCATAGAGAAGCTGGGTCGAACTAACTGCCTGCCCGCAAACGGTCTCGCACCTCTCCCCTCGGGATCGTGCTAGTGTCGCAAGTTTCTTCTTCCTGGCATCCTTCCCCCATCATTTATAGATAGCCAGGGAGGACGCTATGACAATGGAAGGTGTCCCTGCGGGTGGATTTCGCACATTGGGTGAGATCGATGGGACAAATGGATTGCGGTTTCAACCACAGGAAACAGCGTTAGCGATCGCCCTCGAGCTTTTGTCCTCGCATGAAACCGGCGCGCCGATCGTGAACGACGCAGGCAGGTTCGTGGGATTCGTCAGCGAATTCGACTTGCTTGGAGCGATCGAATCGGGCCAGGACCTCAGCAAAGTCACCGCCGACAGGGTCATGAACAGAAATCATTACGTCGCTGACGAATCCACCACGATTGGGGACGCGATTCGACTCATGAACGAAAAACACTTGTTGAACATCCCCGTCGTCAAACAAGGCCAAGTCGCGTATTCGGTCACCCGTCACGATTTGCTCAGAGCCCGCATCGGGCTGGGACCCGGCATCGAAACATGACCGGTGAAGAGGTCACGGATTCCTAGGAACGTGCTTGCTCACCGTTTGTCGCTGGTCCGTTTGAGGAAGTCGGCCAATTCGCTCGCGTGAGCTTCCGTTTCCGCCAGGATACCCAGCAAAAGTTCACGTGTGATGAGATCCTTCTCGCCAAGTTCGCGGATCAGCGCGGTATAGGCCTCGACCTGACGCCGCTCCAGCAAAAGATTCTCGATGACCATTTCGCTGAGCGTCGTGCCCTGTTCCGGGTGAATGCCGATCGCCGCAGCCTTTCCTGCCAACTCTTGAAGATCAAAGATCGGGACGCCGCCGAGCTGCTGAATGCGGGTGGCCAGCCGGTCGGCATGAGCCAACTCCTGCTCGGCATGCGCTTCGAATTCCGCCTTAAGGCCGGGAGAGAGCAACGACACAGCCATATACCCGTGCTGCTTGTATTGCAGGTAGCTCGCAATCTCCGTGGAACGGAGGCGATTCAATGAGCTGACGACATGTTGCGGTTGCGCAAAGTATTGTTTTGTGATCGCACCCTGGTCAATGGCATTGCGTATTTGCTCATCTGTGATCCCTGCCTGTTCCATGAGTGATCGTTCCATCATCGTCTCCTTTTCTTCTCCTCTTGGTCACCATATTGCTCAAGCGGCTTTACGGCTATACAGGTCATTGGCCGAGCCCGGTTTGAATGCCTGGCGGTCGGGTTGATCCGCAAGACCTTTCCTAAATCGCCCCCGCGTCATTTCGCCCCGTCGCTCTCCGCGCCGCGTTTCAACCGAGAGCCTCATGGCTTTGACTTTTTTCGACTTGTTGCGCCCGCCCTTCTTTTTCCGCTGTTTATGATTGGGCATACCGTCCTCCTGGACTGTACACTTATCCCACTGTCGCGGCGCACGCACCTGGTGAACTCTCTGGCCTGTTCGATTGTGACTCGAGATGTTCAATCCGACTAGGGCACTACCGAGGCTTCCCGAATGGATGCTCTTGCTATCCTGACTCTTCCATGAATCGAGCCGTCTTCATCGCTCGAGGCAATCCTGATCCGGACCCGCCGCCTCCGCCGAGTCCTGATCCGTTTCCACCGCCTCAGCCTCCGCTACCCGATCCTCAGCCCCCAACGCCACCGGTCAGGCCCCCGATCCCACAACTCCGACATCCGGCGACTTCGCCGTAAGCCGTTTGCGAAAGGAGGACCACATGTCTGCCTTGAAAACCATCGGACTCAGTCTCGTGATCCTGATGGTCGCCGCCGCGTACGCGTCTGCGAACCCGAGCATGCTTCCGAAACACGAAGGTTATCCGATGGGAAAAGCCACCGACCCGGTCACCGGCAAATCGTTGGGAAACGATCCCGGCCAGCACAACGCAACCGGCGCGAAGGCGCTCGAGCAAGCCGCGATGGTCGATGATGCACATTCGCGACAAAACCTTCGCAATGCTACCGACGGGCGCGTGCTTGAAAAGCCCGGCGCCGGTCTGTTGCCGAAAGTCGAAGGGCCGCAGATCAAGATTGAACCCCCGGTCAAGGAGGCCACAACGACACCGGCCAATCCCAAAGACTGAAGCGGTTCACAGATTCCAAGTGTTCCGGATGGTCTGAACCAGGCGCTCTGGAGTTTGGGAAGCATCGAGTGTCAACGCATGGGTGGGCTCTTCGAGGAGCGCCATCTGGCTCTCGAGGAGCGCCACCCCGGCAAAATGACCAGTGCGCGCAGTCAGCCGTTTGTGAAGAAGCCCGTGAGAGGCCTGA
>JAICVE010000505.1 GCA_025935475.1 Nitrospira sp.
CCTGGACGCTGCCAACGGCGCCACCCACACCATCACCTTGCCGGAAGGCAAGACCCTCCAGGTGACCGTTCCTGAGGGCGCCGAGGACCGTCAGATGCTGCGGCTGAAAGGACAGGGAATGCCCGGCTATGGCGGCGGACCGCCGGGCGATGCCTATGTCGAACTGCATATCCAGCCGCATCCGTTCTTTCGGCGCAAGGATGAGAACATTCATGTCGAGGTTCCTGTAACGCTGAAGGAAGCCATGCTAGGCGGCCGGATCGAGGTGCCGACAATAGGTCAACCGGTGACGGTGGCCGTCCCGAAGGGATCCAATACGGGTACCACGTTGCGGCTGCGCGAGAGAGGTATTCGCAACCGCAAAACCGGACAGCGCGGGCATCAGCTGATCACCCTGAAAGTGGTGCTGCCCACAGCCGAAGAGCCCGAGCTGGTCGAGTTTCTGGAGGCATGGCAGCCGAAAAACGAGCAGCATCCACGCAAGGAGATGGAGAGATGATGGCTCTCGATGACCTTCTGACGACCATACCCTCGCTGCAACGCGGCGATCTTGAAGGCTGGATCCGCGACGAACTGATCGCTCCGGAGCAGGACGCTGGCTTGTCGTTCTCGGAGATGGAATGTGCCCGGATCCGCCTGATCTGCACCCTGACCTACGAACTCGAGATCGACAGCGGCGCGCTCCCGGTGGTGTTGTCCCTGCTCGATCAGCTCTATGACACCCGCCGGCGCCTCATGTCGCTGACCCGCGCCGTAACGGTACAGGACAAAACCATTCAAGAAGCGATCATCGCTGCGATGACGCCGGGTGGCGATTTTGCGGGGACCGACCAACCTTAACTGCATTCTCTTTCGGGAACGGCGGCTAACGCCCGCGCTGGCCTCCATCTGCCCCTCCATTTGGACTTCAGAAGCCGGCACAATTGGTGAGGAACCGTCTTCATTTGCCTCCAGGGAGTGCCGAGAGGGTTTTTGAAGGTTGTAGACCTCCGGTAAACTACTTAGGGGGCTGTCCCTAAGAAAAGAAACGAAATTTCGCGACGCAGGGACCTGGACTAACAATTCGCCATCAGCCCGTTCAGGAGATGGCACATGCTCACTCAATCGATCAGCGCTCCCGTCGCAAATTCCCGAGTCGCCACTGCCAGCCGTCCCGACCCATTCCATACAATTACCGGTCATGCAGGCCTCGTCGCCACGGAGTACACCTACAAGAAGGATGAGGAAATCTACGGTGAGGATGAGCCTTCGGACTACGTCTATCAGGTCATTTGCGGCTCGGTTCGAAGTTACAAATTGCTGTCCGACGGCAGGCGACAGATCGGCGCATTCTACCTTCCAGGCGATGTCTTCGGGCTGGAGTCCGGACCGACCCATCGGCTGACCGCTGAAGCCATCGTCGACACCACGGTTCGCCTGGTGAAGCGCCGCAGCATCGAACAGGCAGCTGGCATGACCGCCCAGGTTGCCCGCAGCCTCTGGACCATGACAGCCGGCGAGCTTCGACATGCCGAAGACCATATGCTGCTTCTCGGCCGCAAGAACGCGATGGAGCGCGTAGCAAGCTTCCTGCTTGAGATGGATCGTCGTCTGGCCGGGACTGGCATGATGGCGCTTCCGATGTGCCGCAGGGACATCGGAGACTATCTGGGGCTCACGCTTGAAACAGTGTCACGCGCCCTTTCGCAACTTCACAATGACGGCGTGCTTGGCTTTTCCGGCGCCCGTCAGATCGTGCTTCGCAACCGACAGCGCCTGCACAATATGGATGCGTGAAGACCACTCCCTCGTTCATCTGATCGCAGGCGCGTAACGCGGGGAAG
>JAICVE010000460.1 GCA_025935475.1 Nitrospira sp.
GCTGCGGTCGGGACGCGTCCGCTCATCCACTGACCCCGGCAGTTCGAACGGCTGCATTCCAGCACCTTTCCAGTGCAAGCGACACTGCAGCCAACCGTCTCAGCCGGATCGGACGACGACGTCAACAGCGCGTCGTGACCCGACCGTAGGCGTCCACGACCTGCATGCTTACCCCCGATGCGGATTGTTTGATTTGGATCAAGGGAACGACGTCGCCGCCACCTAGCTTTGGTAACGCAAAGGCAGAACCACCACTCAGGAGCCATTAATCATGCCTGGCAGCATCGATAATCTCATTCCCAGTGCAAAACAGATCCGTAAGGATGCCGCGCTCAAGGAAGCTGAAAAGGCGGAGCAATATGCCCGCCTTGCCGCAGCCGCTGAAGCCGAGAAACGAGCGCTGATCGAGCGACTCCACCGTCCGTCAGGCAAATCCGAGGAGGAAAAGATCCAGCTCGCCTCGACAATTATCCAACGGGCGGTGCGAAACGGATTGACGGAAGTACAGGTGTACCGGTTCCCCAACTCGCTGTGCACCGACAAGGGCCGTGCGATCATTCAGCAGGAGCCGGGCTGGGAGAAAACGTTGACGGGTATTCCAAAGGAAATATTCCAACTGTGGGCCGATTACCTGAAGCCGCGAGAGTATCGCATCAGCTACGAGGTGATCGATTACCCCGGAGGCGTGCCGGGCGACATCGGCATCACCATTTCCTGGGGAGACTGAGGCACTTCGGCCAGATCTGGATTGAGCAGGGAACGGTGAGCATGTCAGCCGACGAACCCGCGAAAGGAATGAAACGCAAAGCCTATGAGAAGGAACTGGAAAAGCTCCAGGTCGAGCTCTGCCATCTCCAGGAATGGGTGAAGGCCGAGAAGCTGAAGGTGATCGTCATCTTCGAAGGCCGCGATGCCGCCGGCAAGGGCGGCACCATCAAGGCCCTGACCGAAAAGGTGAGCCCCCGGGTATTCCGTGTCTGCGCCCTGCCCGCGCCGTCCGATCGGCAAAAATCCCAGTTGTTCATCCAGCGCTATATCGAGCAATTCCCGGCCGGCGGCGAAATCGTGATCTTCGACCGTAGCTGGTACAACCGCGCCGGCGTTGAATATGTCATGGGATTCTGCTCGCCTGCCGAACACAAGCGTTTCCTCGAGTTGTGCCCGTTGGTCGAGAGATTTGCCGTGGATGCGGGCATCATCATCATAAAGCTGTGGCTCGAGGTCGGGATGGAGGAGCAGGAAACCCGATTCAAGGCACGCATCGAGGATCCCCTGCGGCAGTGGAAGCTTAGCCCGATGGACACCGAGTCGTTCGGGCGCTGGTACGACTACTCGCGAGCACGCGATATGATGTTCGAGGCAACCGACACGAAGCATGCGCCGTGGCGGCTGATCCGCTCCGACGACAAGCGACGGGCACGGCTCAACGTCATCTCGCATATCCTCGAAACGATCCCGTACAAGAAGATCGCGCGAGAAAAAGTCAAGCTGCCGAAGCGATCCACCAAAGGCCGCTACGACGATCAGGCCAGCCTGCGCCGGATGAAGTTCGTCGAAGAGCGGTACTGAAGCAAACCGGGCCGCGCAACCCCGCGGCCCCGTCGCCTCCCGCTTACTTCACCCCTTCAACCGTATCGTGACGCCACCGACGGCGGCAGACACTTCGGCACCGACTCTGGGACCGCTGAGCTGCAAGATCACACCATTGGCGTTTTGCAGTTGCACACCTCCCGCTCCGGCGACGACAGCACCTCCAGCTCCGCCCACGGCATAGGAGCCTTCAATTGAGGCCGGGCCCTTCAGGTTGAGTGCACGCCCGACAAACTTGGTGGTGGAGGCGCCGATCGTGAAGCCGACGCTCATGCCCGATACGGTGAACGGGTAGCGCTTGCCTCGGAGCACGAGCACGCCCTCACCGCCACCGACTCCGACGATGAACCCGCCCTTGGTGAAGACGACCGCGACCTGGCCGGTTTCGGCTCGCGATGGCGTACTGAAGCCAGCCATGCCCACGAGCAAGGCAACCAGGGCAACACTTATGACAAACTTTTTCATGACGTTCGTTCCTCCAAGGAGACGCGATGCGACGACCGCCTATTGGCTTAGGAGAATGGCGAAATACCTAAATACGGTGAGCAGAATGGCGGACAAGGCAAACATGATGGCTCGTCGGATCGTGCCTCCCTGCCCGCCCACTCCTTTGATCCAAGTCAAGGGTCACACTCTCTCGATACGAACTCGCCAAGCTGCGGCGAATGCTGCGCTTCGCAATGCAATAGGTGGGGGATATCTGGCGCTCGCCGATTATCAGCGGGGTTTCACGGTCCGGGTAGCCGTTCCTCACGGAGACCGTCGCTCTCTGGCATTGCCCTCGCCCAGCAC
>JAICVE010000075.1 GCA_025935475.1 Nitrospira sp.
CCAGCCATGCGATGTCTCTCCAGGAGGCTGGCGACATTGCCAAAGTCAAGGTGTGGGTCGAAGGATTGGTCGCCGGCCACCCTGATCAGGACGCGGTGCATTTGGTCATGGGACTCTTTTTGTCGCAGTCAGGCCAATCTGAACTCTCGGTACAGTCGTATAAAATGGCCGCCAAGCTGGCGCCGCATTCCGCCCATCCCCACTATTTTTTGGCGCAGATTCACGAGCGGGCTAATCATGTGGAGATGGCGATCAAGGAATATCGAGAGGCGATCAAGCTCGATCCTGGCCATGCTCAGGCCAGAACGAACCTGGGCGTCGCCTATCAGGAGCAGGGGCGGTTAGAAATGGCTATCCCTCAGTACCGGGAGGTGATCAAGCTGAACCCGAACGATGGCGTCGCTCACGCGAATCTGGCCTGTGCGCTGGCCGAGCAGGGCAAATTGCAAGCGGCGTTGCTGGAATATCAGGAGGCGTTGCGGCTCAATCCGCGAGACGCCGAAGTGCATTTCGCGCTCGGTGGCTTATATGAAAATAAGAACCGTCCCGATCTCGCGATGAAAGAATACCGTGAGGCCGTGCAGGCCAATCGGGATCTCGCGCCGGCTCATTCGGCGCTCGGCTGGATGCTCTTTGACCGGGGCCAGCGGGAGGAGGCCATGGAATGTTTCAACCATGCCCTCCGCGCCGATCCCGAAAATGCTCGAGCCTATCTGGGCGTGGCCAAATGCTATGCGAGCCGGGGAAAAGTGCAATTGGCGATTGAGAACTACACGAAAGCGATCAAGTACGAGCAGGACCCGCAGAAAAAAAACGACATCATGAACAAGCTCTACAAAGAAGGCGGGACCTGGGACACGTAAGGCATCTCTCACCCGAACGTCTCACCCTCAGTCTGTTATGGTTTCTTTGTGGGACTTTACAGCTCTCGTGGCAACCGAGCGTAGAACCCGATTGCTTGGACTTAAGGGCTTTGAGGATGTTCTTAAACAGGTCACCTCGATGAGCACCGTTCTCGAATACGAATCGGAACCTTTTAAGGGCTCAAGGCTAAAAGGTTGTAAGCGAGCAGCATTTCTTCTCAGCATTGATCGCCATGGCTATGACGCATTCTTCAATTCGCCCATCGGTTACCGTGCCCAATATTGTGTAGGGCTCGAAATAGGAAAATCAGCAAACCGACAGATAATAGAAGCTCTGAAACCGAAGCTCTTAGCGTTTGCAAAACGGATGACAACAGCGGCATTCACCTTACAGAAA
This sequence comes from Nitrospira sp., assembly GCA_025935475.1. Taxonomy (GTDB): domain Bacteria; phylum Nitrospirota; class Nitrospiria; order Nitrospirales; family Nitrospiraceae; genus Nitrospira_C. Next base: position 1,261 of record JAICVE010000075.1, read on the forward strand.
GTTGAAGGCTCGCTGGATGCAGTCAATGCCAAGGTATGGATAGATGAGCGCGAGCCAGCTGCATTTCCATCAAGCGATCTTCAAATTGAGATTGATTACAGGCCATGGGTTGAACGCGCCAAGAGAGCAAACGCGTTTCAGGAACACGAGTTCATCGGAGCGATGCGCGGTGTTCGGGCACCATGTGGTACAAGGTTGGTAGTGAAGGGGGGATGGCTAGACCAAAGCGGCTAGTGAGTGTTAATGCAGCAGGTAGGTTTACAATTCTCTTATGGCGCCCTGAAGGACCGTAATCTGGGTGACGGGATCGCCCGAGCTTTTTAATTCTTTACGGATTTGATCCTTGAGATAGGAGGAATAGCCGACGCGATCGATCAACAGATCCAGGAATCGCTCGGCGGGAAGCAGACTCTGCGTTTTGAGATCTTCAATGGTTTCGTCGCTGACGGGCACATAGGTGCCGCCGAGATGGAACACCACATTGTAGTAACGGCCCTGACCGATGCGTTCGAACCGAAGCCCCTTCACGATTGTACCTCTTGGGCCAACGACAAGGGGCTCATTGTAGACAACTTCCTGTCGTGATGACAAGGGCAACGGCAGCGCGCCGGGCGGTCAGGCCTGTTTGCCTTTTGTGGCGAAGTATTCTTGGCGGCTCACAGCGACGTCCGCAACAAACATCACCCCGGAATGCCGTTCAAACAGCGGTCGCAGCCCGGCCAGAATCGGCTCGACCTTTTCCTCGGGCACGACGGTCATGATCATCTCCAGGCTTTCCTGTTCGCTGAACATGAAGTGCGCCTCACGGATGCCATGATGGCCCTTGCCGGACACGTTGCCAATGATGGTGTACCCCGTGGCATTGACGCGGTCCAATAGGTCCGTCACAAAGGACCGGTGCTCGCCGGCCACAATGACGCGGATCTCTTTCATTGGATGTAATATCAGACCCATTCACACACTCCTTTCCGAGCCCACTCACGATCGTTCTTGTCTCCGCAGATGCCTCATGGAATCACGTTCCACACTCCCTTCGGGTGGTATCGATACCATACCCCACTCTCGGGGTCGAGGGCGACGAGGTGCACCCATTCATTATGGTAGTAGTGCTGAAGCACCTCGTGCCGCGCGATTAACTTGTCGATCCGCTCCGTCGGCGCTTCAATAATTGTCAGGAGGCGCATCGGTTCGTGGTACGGCATCGAGCCGTTCATGACCGTTTGTCTGGCGAGGCCCAGCCGGAGGTCGCTCCAGGGACCGGACATGATGCCGAGGCGGCCCACGACGTTGTGATAGACCTTGCTGCCGCTTCCATATACCTCATTGTCGGTCGTGGAAAAGTAGTGCTCCATGTTGATCCACTGCGCCACGACCTGAGGAGCGGTCAGCAGCACTTCCAGCAGGCGGTTCGTTGGGTCCTCCCGGTAGTCATAGGAATGGAGGAAGACACGCCCGCCTAGATCGAGTCCCTTTGTCACTTCGCGTCGAGCGATAATGAAGGCCGTATTTCCCGACAGCCCCCATTCAGGCCTCACTTGACTCCAGTCGGTGCTGCGCGTGCCGACATGTGCCGTCGCCTTGGATCCTGGGAGTGGGCGTGCGACGTCCGGCAGCCGAGCACACCGTTCCTGGCTCGTCAATTCCGCCGCCTCTTGGAGGTCCTCCTGCAAGCGGGCGAGGTCCGCCCGATGCGTCGGCGGGACGTCTTCCAAGTCGAACAGCTGCACCGCGTCAGTCGTCGTATCCATCTGACCGGCAAGAAAATGCGTGTCCTGTGGAATGTCGATGCCGACCTTGCGTAGTCGTTCGCGGACTTTTTGGTTGTTCGCCATCATGGCCAGAACGCGCGCGTTGGGTTTCCCTTCGTTGCCTCCGCAAGCGCCGCAATCCAACGCGGATTCGTAAGGATTGTTCTCCGAGGTGCTCCCATGCGCGCAGAACAAGACCAAGCGCGCAAAATTCTTTGTCAGCCCCATCATCCGGAGCGCCGTATCCACCGTAAGCGTCTGCTCTTCGAGGGTGAATCCTGTCCTGGTGATCCGCTCCCTGTGGTGGGAGGCGGCCCTGGCGTTGAGGTGATACTGCCGGCGCAAGACGTCGGTGAGACCGACCAGCGCATCCTTAAAAAGTCCCGCCTGCTCGGCAGCTTGCAGCAGTGGCTGATCCGGTTCGCCGGCACCCGACAAGGCATGTTGGCGCAGGCTTTCGACCAACGCGGGCGTGATGCGGGAACTGCGCAGCCCAAGGCGTTCGTGCAGCACCTTCCGCACGACGGCCTGCTGCTCGGCAGCAACCATCTCCGCCGTTTCAGCCGGCGCCAGTTTGTCGACGGTGAGAGTCGTTGCGATGCCCGGCACGAACAGTCGTCTGAGCCAAGCGGCCCAGCGATGATACAGCGAGGGCAAGAGTGTCTTGCCGAAAATCGGGATGCTGTAGAACCAGCCGAGCGATTCCACCATCACGTACGGCGTCACCACGTTTTCTTTCAGGTCATGCAGGAGCGTATGGCCGGCGTGCACCCATTTTGCGCGGGCTTGGTGCTTGGAGACCTTGTGGTCGAGATAGCTTCGGGGAATCTCCCTCACTTCATTCTTCGCGCGCATGATGACCGGAAATTGTTCCGTGTCATGCTCTTTTCCCCAGGCTCGGTAGCGGATGAACGCGGCGAAGAAGCCGGCGAAGCCGTAGGTGACGTGCGCGCCGGTCGATTCTAAGTGCCGGCGAAAAGGTTCGGATCGCACATCGATGCAGTAGACCGATTGCGAATAAGGCCGCGTCTCGACCGTCGCCTCTGCGCGTGCGGCCCGTGGGCGGAGCTGCCCCAGCAGCGACTCCTGATAGCTGGCTTCAAGGGCTTTGAGCCAGACCGGCCCGTGGGCGGTCTCGGGAAAGGCCTCGATCCATTCGATGACCTGTTTCAACGTCTCGGGGTTGGTAGCTTCAAGCTGTTCCTGATCGATATTCAGCGAATCCGCCAGCGCCAGCAGCGTCCTGGCTGCCACTCGACGCGCTGCCGCCGCCTGTCGTGGAACCACTTCGATCTCGTAGCGATCGAGCACTGCCTTCCATCCATTGCCCCTCTGGTGGGCCAGGCGATCAACCTCCTCCGCGTACAGGGCCGGCAATCGCCCCGCGACCCGCTGCCGGCGCAAGTAATACTCTTCTGGACGGTTGCGCATAAAGGCAATCACAGCTTCGTAGCGACCTTCGATGCCAAGTTCTTCGCGGCACGCCTTCTGCACCAACTCGCGCGCGTACCAGAGTCGGACGGCCAAGAACTTCACGAGCCCAGCCGGATAGGCCTGTTGCCAGGGATAGTCTCGTTCTTCTCCACGCCACTTGATGAAACCGGCCCAGCCGGGAAGGGCCGTCAATTGCAGCGATAAATAGTCCTGACGGAGACCCGACGGGATGCCCAGGGCCTCGAGGCTCTCTAGCAACGCGTCCTCGGCGTGCTCGGGGAGGGCGGCGATTTTTTGGCCGCTGTCGTCGATCCCGCAGGGAGACCATTCATGAGCGGCGATGGTTTTCCACGCTTGGTAGAGACCCTTCTCTCGTTCGGGCATGATCCACGTCGCGTGTCCTTCGTCGAGGAACGCTTCGCACCATTTGATGAGCTGATCGTTGATTTGGCGAACGATTACGGTGCCCAGCGTGTCGTCGCACCAGTGCGAAAGAGTGAGCCATCGGCCCAAGGCGGCTTCATCGCCATCCACGATGGCACGGATCCGTGTCCGCAGGTCGGCATACGTGAGCACGGGCTCAAGCCGAGCCGTCACACGTTCAATCGAGGCCCGAGAAGGATCGGGCAACTGACTGTCGAGGGGTTCGATGGCGGGCGTCCCCAATCCCTCGGTGAGACAGGCGCGCAAAATCTCGCCGTGTGTGATGGTGCGGGAGCCGACTGCCACGCGCGTGTGCTGCGCCAGCGGGCCTAGGACCGCATCGAGATGTTCCGGGCGGATGCGCCCCGACCGCAAGTAATGACTATAGACCTCGCTGGGAAGATAGCCACTGCCGCCCATGAATTGCTTGCCTCGGCGGACCGTCTCCTCGAAAGGAAGATATTCGAGGCTGTGAAGCGGATTGTGATGTACGAACGTCCGCATCGGCCAATATTGGGCGATGACCTCTCCGGCAAGGCGAACCACGCCGCGCAACTCCATCCGTTTGGACTCGATGTCGGTCGCCCGATCTAGCGATTCCACGTGGGTGAGTCTCCGATGGTGAGATGCTCGAACAAGGTGCCTTCGGAGGCGAACAGAGTCGTGGGCACCAGCCCCAGAGCCAGAAGGACCAGCACGACGAGGAGCAAGGAGGCTAATTCGGCACGGAGGAGATCGGTATACCGCAATTCCGGCCGCCGGATGCCGAAGAGAAGCCGTTGGACCATCTGCATGATGTACCAGGACGCGGCGAGCCACGCGAGGAGCGTGACGAACAGGCCCGCCAACGAGGGAAAGGGGGAGCTCAACAGCAGTCCCATGAATCCGGCAAAGACGCCGAAGGGCGGCAGGCCCATCGCGGCCAGCGCCAGTAAAGAAAGCAGGACTGCGTATTGCGGCATCCCGGTCGCCAGACCGCTGATGGCTTGCGGGTCCACGTCGTCGCCGTATCTGGTGCGGATCACCTGCCAGGCGACCATGAGCCCGCTCGTCGCCAGACCGACCGTGCCCACGAGGAGCGCGGATCTGGGTGTGGCCGTTCGCGAGGCGGCTGCGAACCACCAGAGAATCGAAAAGAATGAAAGACTACCATAGGCCAGCAGGAGACGGACCCGCGATTGCGCCAAGGCTTTGAGTGCACCATAGGAAGCTCCCACCAGAGCGAAGAGGCTGATGATCCATGCCACGATGTCGGGGACCGAGGGCATGGCCGTGGCCAGCCCATGGAGACCGACCACCGGAAGCAGCACAACGATGAATGAAGGCAGGCTTCCTGGCAACCGCGTCAGCGCCGTGAGGTGACCGTCGTGGAAGGGCACGAGGGGGAGTAAGACCGTGCAGGCCAGTAAGGAGGCCATCGATGACAGCGGAGCATCAGCCGCGGCCGACGTGGCAGCAGCTAACGCGCCGAGACCGTACGTGCCGATGCCCCACCAAGATCTGGGCCAGAGTGCGCTGTGGTGGCGGTAGAGCAATCCTGCGATCACCGTCAGGAGCAACGTCAAGCTCAGGAGACTGATGCGTGGTTGAGTGCTCAAGACGGATAGGCCCAACCCCAGAAACAGCAAGGTCAACATCCAGGAAGGCCGGTGATGTTCATGAACCGGCTGTCCCAAGATCGAAATCGTCGCAGCCAACGGCAGCAGGTAAAGCGGCAGGAGCCCTTCAGGCGGAACATCCATGTGACCGGCGAATGCCACGACCGAGCCGAGGCTGATGAGGACCCACGAGACGGCCGACCGCTTCAACCGCTCGGGATCCGACTGGAAAGGCAGGCAGGCCAGCATCCCCAGCAATGGGATGCCGGCCAGCAGCCATGGGATGAACGTGCTGTCCATCATTGCGACCAGCCTCGTTCACGTTTGTCGAGCTGATGGACCAGGCGCATGATGGTCTGTCCCGCCAGCGCGTAGAGCTCGTCGGCGTACAGCCGATTCATGAATGGCAGGTACAGGCGTATCCGCACACCGTCGATCCATGCCGGCATCCGCACGCTCATCCCGTGGGCGCTCAGGTAGATGTAGGACCAACCGGCGACGGTCAGAATGGTGGCGGTGACAATGATGAGGTCGAACAGCCAGTCGGCTAGACCGGCAGCCTTGAAGTACGAAGCCACGTCCTCCGGATCCGGATACAGAAACCGCGTGAAGGACTCGACGGCGAACAGATAGACGAAGACGATGAAGAGCAACGTCATCAGCATGGCGGCGGAGACCTTCCAGGACGCGACTTGTCGCAGACGCGTCAGTGTCAGGATCGCTTGAGACGAAGTGATCCAGATAAAGAACAGAAAAATCACCGTCCCTTGCGATTCCAGCAAGGGGATGCGCAACACGCCATGCGTGACGAGCAAAATGAGCAGCGGGATGAAGAGCGTGGTCACGAATCCGGTGAACCACGTGAGACGCGACAGGCCTGGTTCCTCCGTCTGATGGTCCACATGGGGGAAATGTGGTTCCTGTCGGGCCTTATGTATGACGTTGCCACAGTTCAAGAACACGGTCGCCTTGAACAAGCCATGCGCGATCAGGTGAAACACCGCGAGCGCGAAGGCGCCCAAGCCACATTCCATGATCATGTAGCCCATCTGACCGATCGTGGAAAATCCGAGCGTCTTTTTGATGTCGTTTTGGGCCAGCATCATGGAGGCGCCGAGGATGGCTGTGAGCGTGCCGACAACAAAGGCGACGTGCAGCGTGGTTGAGCTCAATCCAAACAAGGGCGCAAGCCGGTTGATCAGGAAGCCGCCGGCATTGATGATTCCCGCATGGAGCAACGCGTGAACCGGCGTGGGAGCGAACAGCGATCCCGGCAGCCAGAGATGGATCGGAAACTGGGCCGATTTCCCCATCGCCCCCACAAAGAACAGCAACGTGACGGCGGTGGCGCCGCTCATTTCCATGCCGGGCCAGAGAGACAACATGACCGGCGTGTCGGCGGCTCGAATGAACAGATCCTGGAATTCGAGCGTGCCGTACAATTGATAGGCGAGCACGATGCCGGCGAGAAACGCCGTGTCTGCCACACGCAGGAGCGCAAAGGTCTTGAATGCTCCTGCCAACGTCCCCGGATGGGCATGATTGTGCGCGAGCACGTAGAGCAGGTAGCTGAGAACCTGCCAGAAGAGAAACAGCATCATGAGATTGGCGCTGGAGACCATGCAGATCAACACGAAATCCGTCAGGCAAATCATGGCGAGATATCGACGAGCGTGCCGGTCCTGGTACATGTATCCCGTCGAGTAGCTGTAGATGATGACGCTCACGCCGGTGATCAGCGTCATCATCACGGCGCTGAGCCGGTCGACGTAGAACCCGATAGGGATGGCGAACGAGGCAACTGAGGAGAGATCGTAGAACCGGATCGAGACGGGTCCCTGGGTGGTAACGAGATAGAGCGTCGCTGCAGCGCCTAGGAAGGCGCCGCCGACGGGATAGGCGGCCGTCTTCGCCCGCGCATACTCCGAGCCGCCTCGTCCGAACAACACGATGCAGGCGGCTGCGAGCAGGAGAAGCGGTACCAGCAGGACGAGCGTCACGACCACCTCACCAAGGGCTAACCATTAATACGGATCAAGACCGTCGTCAAGCGTGCCATCTTCGCGTTCGTTGCTGCGCCGGCTCATCGAAGCGGCGGATAACGGCCAAATGCGCCCGCTCCAGGCGGTGCAAAACTTCGTCGACGTAGAGCCGATTCAAGAAGAGGACATACAGCCGGATGCGAATGCCATTGACCCAGGCCGGCATCAGCAGTGTTCGGCCGTGAGCCCGGACATAGACATAGATCCAGCCGATGATCGTTGTGAGCGTTGCCGCTCCGATCATCATGTCAAATAGACGGCTTGGCAGCTCGGCCGCCTTGAAATAGGCGGCAACCTCTTCCGTGCTGGGATATAAGAATGCCGTAAAGGATTCCACCGCGAACAGATACACGAACACGACGAACAAGAGGGTCAGCATCATCGCAGCCGATACTTTCCATGAGGCGACGGCACGCAGACGCGTGAGCGTCAAGATGGCCTGCGAGGACGTGATCCAGATGAAGAACAGAAAGATCACCGTGCCCTGCGCTTCAAGCAGGGGAATCTGCAACGCGCCGTGCGTCACCAAAAGAATGAGCAACGGGATCAGCAGCGTCGTGATGAACCCCGTCGCCCACGTCAGGCGCGAGTAGCTCTCTTCATCGGTCTCCTGGTCAGGCTCGGGAAAATGCGGCTCTAGCCGAGCCTTGGCGATGACATTGCCGGAGTTGAGGAACACGGTCGCCTTGAAGAGGCCGTGGGCGATCAAATGGAACACGGCGAGGGCGAATGCTCCAAGGCCGCATTCCATGATCATGTACCCCATTTGGCCGATCGTCGAGAAACCGAGCATGTTCTTGATGTCGTTTTGGGCCAGCATCATGGAAGCACCGAGCACGGCCGTGAGCGTCCCAACGACGAAGGCCACATGCAGCGTCGTCGAACTCAACCCGAACAGCGGCGCGAGGCGATTGATCAAGAACCCGCCGGCGTTGATGATGCCCGCATGCAGGAGCGCCGTCACAGGGGTCGGCGCGTACAGATAGCGGGGAAGCCAGATGTGGAACGGGAACTGCGCCGACTTGCTCATGGCTCCGATCAACAGAAGTAGCGTGACGACCGTGGCCCCGGTGCATTCGACGCCCGGAAGCAGCGTGATCGTGGAGGTCGACTGGACTGCAGCGGAAAAAAGTTCGGGGAACTCCAGCGTGCCATACAGCGCATACGCGAGCGCCGTGCCGGCGAGGAAGGCGACATCCCCGGCCCGCAGAAGCGCAAAGGTCCGGAAGGCGCTGTCCAGCGTGGCGGCGTGAGTGTGGTTATGAATCAGGAGATAGAGAAGATAAGACAAAATCTGCCAGAAAAGAAACAGCATCAAGAGATTGGCGCTGGAGACCATGCACAGCAACACGCTGATGGCGACGCCGAGGAGGGCGAAATAGCGGCGTTCGTGCGGCTCTTGATACATGTATTCAATCGAGTACGCATAGATGATCGTCCCGATGGCGGAGATGAGTACCATCATGACCGCGCTGAGACGGTCGACGTAGAGGCCGAGCGGCACTGGGAACGAGCCGGCCAGTGTGGGATCATAGAGTCGCAGGGTAATGGGCCCTTGCGTCGCGACGACATACAGGGTCACCACGGCGCCGCCGA
>JAICVE010000179.1 GCA_025935475.1 Nitrospira sp.
ACCTCAAGATGTAGGAGAGCTGCGGCGGCTAGTCAGGCAGCATTGGCCGGCCGCCACCTGAGTCCGGCGTTCAACAATTCTTGGAGCAGCTCATCGTACTTGTAGTCGGCGCTTTCCGCGGAATCGGCAAAGTCTTCATTGCGCGCGATTTGAGGATTCGGATTGGCCTCGAGCACATACAGGACTCCCTGCGCGTCCATCCGCAAATCGATGCGGGCGTAGCCGCTCAATCCCAGTGCGCGGTACACCCGCTTGGCAAGGTACTGGATCTCCTCGGTCTTTCCGGCCGGAAGGTTTTTCGCCTTCTCCGAAGTAATGCCGTACTTGTCCTGATACTTTCGACTCCATTTGACCCGCTCAGTCGCAATTCTGCGGGTGTCCTCGGGCAGGTTGTCCATCTTGAGTTCCCATACTGGCAGCGCTTGAAGGCGGCCATTCCCGATCACGCCGACGTAAAGTTCCCGCCCCTCGATGTACCGTTCGATCAGCGCCCCGGTACCCACGCTTTCGTGAATAAATGCCACGCGCTCTTTTAGTTTTCCGTCGTCCTCTACGATAGATGCCTGGGAGATGCCGAGCGATGCTTCTTCGGTGATGGATTTGACGATCAGCGGAAACGAGAGCCATGTCGGACGCTTGACCGTCCGGCCTTGGGGCGCCACTATAAAGTCGGGAAACGGAATGCGGTGAAACGAAAACAACTTCTTCGCCAGCACCTTGTCGCGGGCCAGCATCAACCCTCGAGGATTGCAGCCGGTATATGGGATGCGCAGCAGTTCCAAATACGAAACGACGTTTTGGTCATACACCGCAAGGCCGTCAAATTCTTCAAGAAGGTTAAAGGCGATGTGGGGACGCCATTCCTCGATGGCGGTCCGAATGACGCCGAGATCGCTCTTCACCCCGAGCGGCCTGACGTCATGTCCCAGTGCCCGCAGGGTGGTCACGACATCGTATTCCGTTCTCCACTCGGCCTTGGACGGATCATGACCATTGAGGGGGTCCGGCGGAACCAAGTCTCCATGCATCAGGACGAGGACGCGCAGTCGTCTCATACCGCCACCTTGTGACGCCCGCTGCGCAAATAATTCATGGTGTGGACCGTCAAGAGGATCGTAAAGTCGAGTTTCGCCTGTTCCTCATCGATCGGGAGGCGCAACTGCAGCTCTCGGCACCGTGCGATCATGTCTTCAAGCACTTGATCGATCGTGTACTGATACTCACCCGTCCAGCTGGCTACCTTGCGGCGGACCTCTCGCCGAAATCGGTTCAAAAATGCAGCGGCGCTCATTTTGTCTCCGTGGACAGAGTTATCCGAAAAGAGCCGCTTCAAGTCCGGATCGTACGAGGAAGATCTCGCAACCCCATAATGCCCGCGCTTGCGCGCGTAGTGCTCACGTAGAGTTCGCTTGAGCAAGGGCAATGGATCCACTTGCTCTGTTGTGGTCACGACCGGCGGCACGCCGGCCAATCCCTTCATAAGGCTGTCCATATATTGAAGCTTGTGCATGACAGGCCATCCCTTGTACCGGTCGGCCCAGGACGAGTTCGGCGTTAGCCATACGGCGAAGGTCTCGGCAAAGTCTTCATCGGGATGGCTTTGCGCATACCATACATCCAGGTGCCGCACAAAGCTGCGGCTGTAAGGCCGCGGGCTGTAATACTTCGGGTAGGGGTCCGAAGAACGCCCGAAGATGCGTTGCCTGCTACGCGATCGGCGGATCCGGTACGCGTTCTCGATGGCATGCCCCGCCTCGTGCCGGAGGATGCGCATGCACCACTCCGCGGTGCCGCCCTCGACTTCGAGCATCTGTGCCAGCTCGAGTTTTTCCAACCGCGGATGAGCAAGATAGAATGGGATGGCAATACCCGGTACGCCGTCGGGCGTGAACCATTCGTTCGAAATCCAGAAATGTGGACGAAAGCAAAGGTGCTTGGCTTCAAGTTCCTCTCCGAGCTGACGAATTTGGCGCGACAGAAAGGGACTTTCGATGGTGACGTTGAGACGGCACATGGGAAGCTCGAGGAGCTTTTCATCGGACCAAGATACCCACGCGGGCTCGTGCTGACTTAGATCAGATGGCGTTCGGGTCTGCGTACGCGGCATAGCTTCCCCCGGACATTATACACCTACTGAAATATAGCAGGTCGAGCATCGAAGAGGGCCTGGTCGATTGGACCAAGACATTGTCTCTTCCCTCCAGGTATGAACCGGCAGCAGCAACATCATCGATGCGCGAGTTCGACGGCGGCGATGCACTATCAGCATTCGACAGCAGAACGATCGAACGCGTAGAATACGCTTCCATGTCTCCGACCACTCGTTTCCATACGCTGCTGCCAAGATTGGACGACGCCACAGAACAGTTGCAAACGCGACTGCTCCGCCAAGTTGGGCACACGATCAGCGAATATGGTTTGATCGAAGCGGGCGACAAGATCATGGTCTGCGTCTCGGGAGGGAAGGACAGTTATGGTCTGTTGGATCTCCTGCTCGTCCTCCAGCGTCGAGCCCCGGTCAGGTTTGATCTCATCGCTGTCAATCTGGACCAGAAGCAACCCGGGTTCCCTGCACACGTCTTGCCGGAATATCTCACATCGGTGGGCATTCCGTTTCGCATCGAAACGCGGGACACCTATTCGATCGTCAAACGGCTCGTCCCTGAAGGACAGACGACCTGTTCACTCTGCTCGCGGCTGCGTCGTGGCCATCTCTACCGCGTCGCCACTGAGCTCGGGGCCACCAAGATCGCTCTGGGCCATCACCGTGACGACATTCTCGAAACGCTGCTCATGAATCTGTTGTTCACGGGAAAACTCAAAGCCATGCCGCCCAAGCTCCGTTCGAAAAACGGTCGGCATCTCGTCATTCGCCCCCTCGCGGCCGTCCGCGAGGTCGATCTCGCCCTGTATGCGGAACGGCGCGGATTCCCGATCATTCCCTGCGATCTGTGCGGCTCCCAAGAGGATCTCAAGCGAAAGCAGGCGAAGACGTTCCTGCAGGAGTGGGAACGCCGTGCGCCCGGCTGTACCGACAGCATGTTCGCGGCGCTGTCGAACGTCGCCCCATCTCTCCTGCTGGACGGGAGACTTTTCGATTTCCACTCTTTGGCCCTTGAGAATGCCGGCCATGAAAGTGAAGACGGCTGGTTGGATCAGGAAGGCGCCTAGCTCTTCAACCTGCTCGTAAATAGCTTGCGAAATTTTGCCACCTTCGGCCCCACCACGGCCGTGCAATAGCCTTGAAACGGATTCCGCGCAAAATATTCCTGGTGATAGGGCTCGGCCTCATGCCAGGTGTCGGCAGCGACGAGCTCTGTCACGATCGGATTGGAATACACATGATCGCGAGTCAATGACGTTATCACTTCCTCGGCAATTCGCTTCTGCTCTGGGCTGTGATAAAAAATCGCAGAGCGATACTGAGTGCCGACATCGTGCCCCTGACGATTCATCGTGGTCGGGTCATGAATGACGAAGAAGATCTCCAGGAGTTCACGATAATTGACCACGTCGGGGTCGAAGGAAACTCTGACTGCCTCAGCATGCCCGGTGCGTCCGCTGCAGACCGCCTCGTACGTCGGTCGCTCCGCGTGACCGCCCGTATACCCCGATTCCACCGTCCGTACCCCCTTTACCTGATCGTAGACGGCTTCTAGACACCAGAAGCATCCCCCCGCTAGTGTAGCAACGTCTTCTCTCATGATGCGTTTCAGGCCTTTCGAGCGTCCGCCAGTTTCTATATACAAGGAGGCGACGACCAGCGGGCGGCGGCAACAGGCACTCGATGTATAGCATAGGGAAAGGCACGCTAGCGAGGCAGGAACACGGGAACGACCGGTAAGGGACTAGCGTCCTCCCGGTTTGAGATTGGCGATCAGTTGCCTGAGCTTCGTCCGTTCATCCGGATGCATGGCAATAAATTCCAGGCCGAAGACATTTCCTTTGACCCATCGAACCTGCGCCTCGTCTACTCGCAGCGGCCAACTCAACCCGGGCGCGTAAATTCGACATTCAAATGCCGCATTGGGCACCACCGGATGATCCGATTCAATGCGGCATCCGCCGTCCGAGAGGTCCAGGGTTTTTCCTTGCCCTTCGCGCTGCCCTCCCGAGAAGGTACTACGAAACTGGGCAGTAAAGCGGGGGTGCGATCTCTTTTCTGTTCCGCGATCCTTTTTCGGTGCCTGAGCTTTTTTCAGTGCCTGAGCTTTCACCGCCATGGATACTCACCTCCACGATCGTGGTACCGAACACAACTGACGCACCCCGACGTTCTCACGAAGAGAATTTCGTCGGGGCGCCTCGATGCCTTGAGAAGCCTATTTTTTCTTCAACAGGACATGTCCGCGCCGATTCAGCTTATAGCAGGATTCGTCGTGTTCCGTGCAGAAGGGACGTTCCTTGCCATACGAGACAATGCCGACCTGCTTAGGATGGACACCCAGTTCGGCAAGATACATGCGAGCGGTCTTCGACCGTTTGTCCCCCAACACCATGTTGTAATCGGTCGTTCCTCGTTCATCGCAGTGGCCCTCAACCTTCAGCACCGATCCTGGATGGTCCTTCAACCATCTGGCGTTGTGATTCAGTGCCTCCCTGCCGGAGTCTGACAACGTCCACTCGTCATACCCGAAGAACACGTCCTTCAGACCTGCTTCCATGGCTGCTTGTTCTTCCCTTGTTAATTCCGCGCGATGACGACTACCACCCGTCGTCGGGGAGATGGATGCAATGCCGCCACCATGAGCCAGGTATTCATCCCCTGGGTTCTGAGAAAATCCCCTCAGTTCGCTGGGATTGTTGCTTTGCGTGAGACCGGGGAAATTGGGATTGACGCCCTGGCCGTTCCATCCGGACGGTCCTCCTTCTCGTGTGGCCCCGGCTGTTTGATCGCCATCCGACTGTAACCATTTCATTCCGCAACCCGATGCGGCCAATGTCACTACGCCCAAAGCCGCTGCCAGAACGGTTTTTCCGAGACTGACCTTCATGGTATCCCCCATCATTTTTAGGTGAAGCTGTACTGAAACAACTATAGCACCGCCTTCATGGACGGGACGTTGACCACGACAGAGGGTTGCCAACACGCTGAAATATCGGGATTTTTACCAGGTAAGAGGAAAAGACGGAGTGAGACAGCGCCTGGGGATCTAGGTCAGCGCCGAGATCTTAGAACTGGGCGGACCGTCGGTCAGCCCAACGGACCGGCCGCATCACTGTCCCCAACGCCGCGACCGCGCAAATCATCGCCAGCATCAGAAGACCCAACATGAGGAAGAACGCAGCCCGCATATCATGGAGGATGACATTGTTCATTGCATTGCCCTCCTTGCTCCGATCAGCATCTATCGGGTGTGCCACCCGCAGCTACAAAACCAGGGAGACATCGGATCACGCTTTGTCAGCCACCTTCGGCAGCAGGGGCAGTGTCTTGTCCACACTTGCCTCCTACCGTGATCCGCGCCTCCTCCAGACGTCCCCTCAGGGGATCTTACGAGGTGTTGTCTATAGATTAGCACTTTCGCGGCCCTCCGTCATTGAAAGGACCTGATTTCAGCCTACAACGAGATAGAGAAAAAATCTATGCAGCTTTAGGTGGGGACGGCGTTGCGGAACGCCTCAGAGGTTCTGCCGAATCTGCCTGAGCCATCCCCACTGGCAGGATGCCCAAACACCGATTCGGCATGCGCTCTGAAGCAAAGGCTTCGGTCCTCGATTTGACGCTACGCTGCGTCGAGTTCAACATCCATGAGGCTGTCCAACGTGCGCTGGACAGCGGCTGAAAGGACGGGCTGCTCGACTTTGGGGATATACTTCGCCAGCTGGGCAGAGGAATACACCCGTGCATGATACTCCTGTTCCAACTCTTTCCGGGCCTGGGCATTGCCTTTCGCAGCCAACCGCAGCAAGACGCGACGATGTTCGACTTCTTCCTCCATCGTATTCCACATAGATACCCCCTTTTATGGTTCGGCTAACACCCCGACTACCGGCAGATCTTGAGAGACGCTCCTGTCGTCCTGGGCGGCTTGCTTGACTCGTTCAACCGCCAC
>JAICVE010000520.1 GCA_025935475.1 Nitrospira sp.
CCGACCAGGCACATCCATCACAAGGCAAATTCTATCGGGAGCGGGCACGCCTCGGCGGATCACGACTACCTTCACGCTGTCGCCGAATCAATTGCCGACGCGGGTGCTGTCCTCATTACCGGACCAGCCAATGCAAAGACCGAACTGGTCAAGCACATTCACAACCATGATCCAAAACTGATCGACGTCATCGTCGGAGTGGAAACGGTCGATCATCCAAGCGATACGCAACTCGTCGCCTATGCCAGGACATACTTCAATGCGACGGATCGGATGCAGCCGCAGCGGCCGTAGGCGCCGAACTCATCGAGACGTTTGATTTTGCGCGGGCGAAGGGGGCGATGGCAGGTTGGGTCAGGCTCGACGAAACTCAAAGTGAGCACCACAAGTCCGATGTCGGGTGGCTGGCGGCCAAAAGGCTCTATGGCGGGGCAAATATCGAGAGTGCCTCCCTATGCTCCCATTGCCAGATTAGTCCGCACTGCGTGCTTCATTCTTCGTCCTGATCTCGGGCTTTTCCTGCAAAATCATGTTCAACAAGGATTTGTGAACTTCGAGCTTGCCGTTGTATTCGATAAAACCCAGCTTGCGGAACTTGTTCATGAAAAAGCTCACGCGGGAGCGGGTGGTGCCGATCATCTCCGCCAGCATTTCCTGACTGTACTTTCCGACGATCGGCTCAGGACTGCCTTCCTTGCCGA
This sequence comes from Nitrospira sp., assembly GCA_025935475.1. GTDB lineage: Bacteria > Nitrospirota > Nitrospiria > Nitrospirales > Nitrospiraceae > Nitrospira_C. The sequence continues at coordinate 702 of JAICVE010000520.1, forward strand.
AATTTGCGAGCAGAAGGAGGAGCCGGGCGAGACGCTTCTCGCTCGAATTGAACAATTGATCGATCAAATCCTCTTCAATTCGACTGTTCCGGGTCAGCAAATACGACATGAACAGTTCGGAAAAGTCCGGCTCTTTGTGAATGGTGGCGATCATCGTCGCCTTCTCCAGCCGGGTAATCACGCAATCATCGCCGACCGCCCTCGTGGTTGCGATGCGCAAGGGATGGCCGTTCAGACAGCCTTCGCCAAAAAAATGACCGGGCCCTAAGATGGCGACCACCGCCTCCTTGCCTTGCTCGGAAACGACGGTCAGCTTGACGTTGCCGCGCTGAATGTAAAAGACCGCGTCCGCAGGGTCTCCTTGGGAGAAAATAATTTGATCCTTCCGGTATGATGACACGGTCTTTCCCTCGCCCACCTTGGCGAGAAATTTTTTGGGATCAAACGCTGCTTTGATTTTCTTCCTCATGGAGGCCTCCCTTTTCTTGTCTTTCGCGCAAGGGCTGCCATTTCCCCCGACGAGTTCGGGTGAGGCGCAAAGATCATAGCGATTCCCGCTGCGAAAGGAAGATGTGGCGCCCTGCCGCGGGGAAGCGCCGATACGACACCGCGCCATCGGCAGCACCCGCCAAGGCAGGCTGCTGCCGATCAACCGGGCCCGCTCCCGCCCAGGACGGCACGGGTCGTGTTGTCCTGACCGAACATGTCGGCGCTGTCGACGGAAAGCAGCGTCGAGAGCCGCGCGCGGGCACGATTGATCCGGCTCTTGATTGTCCCCACCGGCGTCTCGCAGATGGCTGCGGCCTCCTCATGGGAGAAGCCTGACGCCCCGACGAGAATAAGCGCTTCGCGCTGGCCCGGCGGCAGCGTCTCGAGCGCCCTGCGGACTTCCTCGAATTCCAGTTGGCTGTGCTGCTGGGGA
>JAICVE010000037.1 GCA_025935475.1 Nitrospira sp.
GTAGACGTTCGCCGTGTCAAAAAAGTTCACTCCCAGCTCCAGCGCACGGTCCATGATCGTCATGCTGTCCGCTTCAGTGGTTTGCGGTCCAAAATTCATGGTGCCGAGACAGAGCCGGCTCACCTTGACGCCCGAGCGCCCGAGTTGTACGTATTGCATGGATTCGCTCTCCTCAGCGTCAGATACCGATGGTCTCGATGCGGCCCAGCTCGTCCGGCGTGAGTGTGAAACGATCGGCCCGCAAATCGTCCGCCATGTGCTGTGCATTCGTGGTGCCCGTCAACGGCACCATGCCGATCTGCATGGCGAACCGAAACACCACTTGGGCCACGCCGGTGCCGTATGTTTCAGCCATGGCCCGGATGGCCGGATCGATAAACACGTCCCGGTTGGCGGTGAGCAGCGAAAAGCCTTGATAGACGATGCCGTGTTGGCGACACAGATCGCGCACAGCTTTGTCCCAGCCGAAGGCCGCATAGCAACGGTTTTGGACGACCATGGGACGATGCGCCGCCCGATCACACAGAAGCGCGAGTTGTCCTGCCGAGACGTTGCTGACCCCGATCAGTTTCGCCCTGCCGCTGGCGTACAGCGATTCAATGGCCGCCCACACTTCCCAATCCTCCGGTCCCAAACCGCCGCGATGATACGGACCGTGCAGCACGTAGGAATCAAGATAGTCGGTGTGAAGATGGGCCAGTGAGCTTTCAAAGGATTGCCGGACCTGCGTGGTGATGCTGGCGGTGACATCATACGGCGTGCGGTGGTCCTGTCCGTTGACCGGTGTGAATTTCGTTTGGAGGAACAAGCCGTCGCGTGCCACGCCGTCCTCGCGCAAGCGCAGCAGCGCCTCCCCCACCCGCGTCTCGTCATAGTGAATCAGCTGATTTGCCGTATCGATCGCCGTGAAGCCGGCCTTGACGGCTTCGTACACGAGCCGAGTGGTCGCTTCCTTCTTCCAGGCGGTTCCATACATGAAACCAGGAATCGCGACCCCGTTATAGGTCGTCATCGTCATGCTCAGCCGTCCCTCCTCGTGTTACTGCTCCTCACCATACACAGTTCCCTGTCGCACTCTCAACGTGAGAATTGGTACAGTGCGGCGATGGATTCGACCCCTCAGATCGTCGAACTGCGCATGAGTTACCGGTATGCCAAGCAGCATCCATGGGTGGTCCAAGCCGTCAACGGTTTTCTCTCGGCCTATTTCATGGAGCAGCCCGGCTTTCGCGTCCAGAGGCATTTTGACGAGTTGGAATCCGGCGTGCATGTCTGGCTGTGCGAAGTGCCGGAAGCGAAGACGATGAGCCGTCTGTTGCGGCGCCTGAAAGCGGATCTGCCTGCCTTCCGTCACACGGAACTTCAGGCGCCCGCCGGCACGCGGCCGCAGTACATGATTGATTGTCCCGACCCCTCTCCAAGCAGTTAAGATTTCAGGCCCCCACATTTTGCGGGAGACCTGTCCAAATGCCGGGAGAAGAGTATACTGAGGAGACGCGGAGGTGTGTGCGATGCCTCGGGTGCTCGTGCTCGGCGCAGGAAAGATCGGCTCACTGGTCGCCTGCCTGCTCTCGCAACAAAGCAGCTACGACATCCATCTCGGGGATGTCACGCTTGACGCCCCGAAGCATTTGGTGGAAGACCTTGGTCTTTCCCGCGTCACACCGGCCGTACTCGACGTGCGAGAACAGGAAGCCGTCGACACCTATCTGAGCGCGCATCCGGTCGACGCGATCATCTCGAGCCTGCCCTACTTTTGCAATCCGACTGTTGCCAAGCTAGCCTTGAAGCACGGCTGCCACTATTTCGATCTAACGGAGGATGTCGAGGTCACCGATCAGATCCGGACGATGGCCGAGGGCGCGACGCATGCCTTCATGCCGCAGTGTGGCCTGGCCCCTGGGTTCATCAGCGTCGTGACACACGACCTCATGACGCATTTCGAAACCTTGGACCACGTCAAGATGCGCGTGGGCGCCCTCCCCCTGCACCCCAGCAATGCGCTCAAATATTCGCTGACCTGGTCCACCGACGGCCTGATCAATGAATACGGCAATCTCTGCTACGGCATTGAAGAAGGCCGCAAGATTCCCCTGCAGCCCCTGGAAGGCTATGAGACGATCGAGTTGGACGGACTGTTGTACGAGGCCTTCAATACGTCGGGCGGATTAGGCACGCTGGCGGACAGCTCAGTCGGGCGCGTGAAAACGATGAACTACAAAACCCTGCGTTATCCTGGTCACTGTGAAAAAATCCAACTGCTGATGAAGGATCTCCGACTCAACGAAGACCGGAAGACCCTCAAGCGGGTGCTTGAACACGCGATTCCGCAAACGCTGCAAGATGTCGTGCTGATCTATGCGTCGGTGACCGGGACGAAACAAGGCGAATTTTTCGAAGAAAGCTACGTCAAGAAAGTCTATCCCCAATGCATCAAAGGCAAGCTCTGGTCCGCCATCCAGGTGACCACCGCCTCGAGCGTCTGCTGCGTGATGGATCTCGTGCTGCGACACCCCCGCGCCCCCGGTGGTTTTGTCACTCAGGAATCGATCCTATTGAAGGATTTTCTGGCCAACGACTTTGGAGTCTATTATCGATGAGTACCGTCCATGCTGCACTCAAAGCGCTCGGGATCCAGGCCGTGAACTCGGGAGGCAGCACGGGCAAACACTGGTGGTCTGATCATTCGGCCGGCCCGTTGCTCCAATCCATCAATCCGGCGACCGGCGAAGCCATTGCGGCAGTTCGGTGCTGCGCAGCCCAAGACTATGAACACATTGTGGCGCAAATCCGCGAATCGTTCACCACGTGGCGGATGGTCCCTGCTCCGAAGCGAGGCGAACTCGTCCGTCTGATCGGCCAGGCCTTGCGGGAGAAGAAGGACCAGCTCGGCACACTCGTGTCGCTGGAGGTCGGAAAGATCAAGGCCGAGGGCGACGGCGAAGTGCAGGAAATGATCGACATGGCCGACTTCGCCGTCGGCCAATCGCGTATGCTCTACGGCGCCACAATGCCGTCGGAACGGCCCGCCCACCGGATGAGTGAACAGTGGCATCCGCTCGGACCGGTTGGCGTCATCACCGCCTTCAACTTTCCGGTGGCGGTCTGGGCCTGGAATGCGTTCCTTGCCGCTGTCTCCGGTGACCCGGTCATTTGGAAACCCTCGCCGAAAGCGCCGCTGTGCGCCATTGCGGTACAACAGATCTGCAACCAGGTCATGGAGCAGCAGGGGTACTCGGGCATGTTTTCGCTGTTCATCACCGATCAGCCCTCGCTGGCCGAGACCATGGTCCGGGATCCCCGGTTGCCCTTGATCTCGTTTACCGGGTCCGTTCCCGTCGGCCGGCACGTGGCCGCGCTGGTCGGCCAGCGGCTTGGCCGCACACTGCTCGAGCTGAGCGGTAACAATGCCGTCATCGTCGATGACAGTGCGGACATGGATCTGGCCGTTCGGGCCATCGTGTTCGGCGCAGTCGGGACCGCCGGTCAGCGGTGCACGACGACCCGACGGGTGCTCGTTCATGAGTCCTGCGCGGATGAGTTGCTCGACCGGCTGGTCAAAGCGTATAAGCAAGTGCGCATCGGCAATCCGCTGGATGCTGACGTGCTACTGGGCCCGCTCATCGATCACGTCGCCGTCGAGGCCTACCGCGCCGCGATCGACGAGATCAAAAAGGAAGGCGGCGAGATCCTCCATGGAGGCCGCGTGTTGAACCGTCCGGGCTTTTTTGTCGAGCCGACGATCGTGCGAGCCAAGCCGCAGTGGTCCCTGGTGCAGCGGGAGACCTTTGCGCCGATTCTCTATGTCATGACCTACGGGACGCTCGACGAAGCGTTGGCCATCCAGAACGGGGTTCCGCAAGGCTTGTCGTCGGCGATCTTCACGAATAATTTGCGGCACGGCGAACGGTTTGTGTCAGCGTCGGGCAGCGACTGCGGCATCGCGAACGTCAACATCGGAACCTCGGGAGCGGAAATCGGCGGGGCCTTCGGCGGCGAGAAGGAGACCGGCGGCGGCCGGGAAGCCGGGTCCGACGCCTGGAAAGCGTACATGCGGCGGCAAACCAACACGGTCAATTGGGGCTCCGATCTCCCCTTGGCGCAGGGCATTAAATTCGGCTCCCAGCCTTGACGAGAGGATGGACGCTATGGATAAGAACCGCGAGCTCGATGGATTGCTGGAACGGATGGTGACGGAGTATGTGGCCCGCAACCGGGCGGCGAAAATCCTGCGAGGGATGCTCGAGGAGGCCGGTGTGGGATTTTACCCGGTCGTCGACCACGTGACGTTGCGCACGCTGGACATCGACCGGCGCGCCGAGCCGTTTGTCACACTGGGGTACGCCTTTGATGAAACCCTGCAGTACGACGACTGGTACGCGAAGGTGTACCGGAAGACCGGCTATCCGGCCCTCTTCGTGGATCAAGCCTATGCGGACACCCGTGGAAAAACCAGCATCATCCCGGGATGGGTGGCCGTCTTCGGCGACCAGGTCTTTCACCATGTGGCGGTGCGGGTCGAGGATATCGACCGGGCGGTCTCCCGGCTGAAGAGCAACGGGGTGGAGTTTGCGGGTAGCGTCGTCGGTCCCGCCGGCGGCCAACTGCGTCAAATTTTTTCCGCGCCTGAAATGGTAGGTGGACAGCCGTTCACAGTACTCGAGCTTGCGGAGCGTCATCGCGGCTATCAGGGGTTTCTCCCGCCGCAAGCCGACAGCTTGATGAAATCGACCGCTCCGCAGTGAGCGTCAAACGGAACGGGAGGCGGACGGCACGCGCACATCCGTCGGCTTCAGGAACGCTGGGCCGTCAATCGGCAGCCGGATTTCGAATGTCGTTCCCCGTCCCGGCTCGCTGTCCACGGTGATGCGCCCCCCGTGCATATCGACGACGTCCTTCACGATCTTTGTACCCAGCCCTGTGCCGCCGGTCTTATTGCTCACCAGACGATTCGTGAACAGATGGTCCCGTATTTCTGCAGACATGCCATTGCCCGTATCCGACACACGCAGCCGAATGCAATCGTCCCCGGGCTCGTGGAACCCGTCGATCGTGACGAGGCCGTGAGGCGGCACCTCGGGGATTGCATTATTGACGAGATTATAGAGCAGTGAGTACAGGCGCGCTTCGTCTCCAGCGATCGCCGGCAGCCCTTGCAATCCCTCCATGCGCAGTGTGACCTGTCGCTGTTCTGCGGCCGAGCGCAAGGACTTGACGACGCTCTCGGCGATCTTGCCGATGACGCAGGGTTCGAACTTTTGCGAGACACGCGTCACCGCCGCATAATCGGCGATCGCTTTCATGCGGTCTTGAATCCGGCGAGAGGTGTTGCGGAACATCGTGATCACCTCCTCGCAGTTCGAGTGGCTTTGCTCGGCACGTGACCGTTCCATCGCCGGAAGGTGGCGGAAGACCTCGTCGATCTCGTCTGCGAGGAGGTCCGTGCCGGTCACCAACGGCATCAGGAGATTCTTGACGTCGTGCGTGATCTCCCCCATCAGCTTGGTGATCTCCACCCGCTGCCCCATCCGATCGATAAACGTCGAGACCGTCTGATCGATCTGCCCCTGTTCAAATGGTTTCGTGATGAAATCGACAGCGCCTTCTTTCATCGCCTCGACGGCCAGTCGGATCGTGCCGTAGGCCGTGACGACGACGACGGGGAGGTTCGGCCACCGTTTCCTAATGAGTTTCAGCGCCTCGATGCCATTGAGGCGAGGCATTGAGACGTCGAGAAACGCCAGATCCAACGCATGCGCTTCGACGGCCGCGAGCGCCGCCTGGCCATCGGCCGCCGTGACCACCTCATGGCCGAGCCAGCGCAGCCGTTCCGAGAGACTCATGCTGATATCGGGATCGTCGTCGGCGACCAGTATGCGAATAGCCATAGCCTTCCTCCTGCGAGTGGTAACTCAGCAAGAAATGCGCCAATTTGATCGGCACAGATTTTCAACAGTTTCAGCGGAAAGGCTTGAAGAACCAACGCCTTAAGTGGATCAGTTTAGATGGAGGCCGGATCAAATTGGATACGTTAGCCCATGTCTTTCAAGATGTGGTCTGGATTCCGATCACGGCCGATGTTCTTCATGAGGGGGTCCTGAAACAGCACGACCACTCGCCCACGCTGGTCCTTGACGATCATGGAGGTGGAAGGCGCCTTGAAGGTGGCGGGGTCGCCCTCCAGCCACGCACTACAGGTGAAGGGCAACGTATCGAGCACGGTCTCCACGCGATATTCATGACGCAGCCGGTATTGCAACACATCGAACTGCAACCGGCCGACGGCGGCGACCAGGGATTCCAGGTCGTTGAGACTGCGCATGATTTGTACCGTGCCTTCCAGCGCCATCTGTTCCATCCCTTTGTCGAACGCCTTGCGCTTTCCGACGTCGGTCGGCCTGATGCGGGCGAAGATTTCCGGCTGAAATTGCGGCAGCGGCTTGAAGGCGAAGCCGCCGGTCGTCGAAATGGTATCGCCGATCGCAAAGACGCCGGGATTGATGATGCCGATAATATCGCCGGGAAATGCCTCCTCGACGGTGCTGCGTTCCTGCGCGACGAGGCTGTGCGGCCTGGACAGACGGACGTCGCGACCCAGTCGATGATGTTTCACCACCATGTCGCGGTCGAAACGACCCGAGCAGACGCGGAGGAACGCCGTACTGTCGCGATGCTTGGGGTTCATGTTGGCCTGCAGTTTGAAGACATAGGCGCTGAACGGCTGTTCCACGGGATCGATCGTCAACTCAACGCCGTCCTCGCCGTCAGCCGGGCGTGCGCCGGGAGAAGGCGCCAGTCGCACGAAGGCGTCCAGGAAGCTTTCTACGCCGAAATTCGTCAGCGCCGATCCGAAAAATACGGGCGTCACGTCTCCATCTAAAAATTGTTCATGCGACAGCGGATTGCCGGCAATGGCCAGCAGTTCCAAATCGTGCTGGACCTGCCCCATGACGTCCGCGGATACGCGACCGCTTGCGGCCAGGTCCGCCAGGGCCATCGTCTGCACGTCGACTTTTGTGGCGCCTCCGTGTGCGGTCTTACTGAAGAGGGCCACGCGGTTGTCATCGCGCGTCACGATGCCCGCAAAGTCGCTGCCCGATCCGATCGGCCAGTTCACGGCGCTGGCATGAATCGTCAAAGCTTGCTCTACCTCGGTCATCAAGTCCAAGGGCGGACGCCCGGGAAGGTCCATCTTGTTCACGAACGTCAACACAGGAATGCGGCGGAGGCGACAGACGGCAAAGAGCTTCCGCGTCTGCGCTTCGACACCCTTCGCCGCGTCGATGACCATAATGGCGCTATCGGCAGCCGTCAGTGTCCGGTAGGTGTCCTCCGAAAAGTCCTGGTGTCCAGGCGTGTCGAGAAGATTGATCACCGCATCTTTATAGGGAAACTGCATCGCGGAGGCGGTAATCGAAATCCCCCGCTCCTGTTCCATGCCCATCCAATCGGAGGCCGCCGTCTTGCCCCCTTTGCGCCCGCGCACCATCCCGGCTGTCCGGATCAACCCCGAGTACAGGAGGAGTTTCTCCGTCAACGTCGTTTTCCCGGCGTCCGGGTGGCTGATGATGGCAAACGTCCGACGCTTGGCCGTGGCGGCTGCCAAGGCACTCTGTTCAGTTGAGGCGCTGCGCATGGTGTCGCGCAGCATACCATAGCGGATGACCGACGCGGGAGACTCCGCATGGTTGACAGGCATTCCGGGTTGGAGACGTGCAGTTCGGCGAGCAATCAAGCTCTTTACACACTGTCACTTCTGACAGTATCAATGCACATTTTTCTATGAGAAGAGTGCCTGAGTAAAACTCCTGGGGAGGGACATGCTAACACTCACGAGAGGTTTAAGGTCGCCGCGGATCTAACACTCCCTCCCGGATAGCCAGTTCTCGGCGGTTGTTGGCTCCGAGAACCGTTGGCTCGGAGTCCTTCCTGCCGACACCGTCCCTTGCACCACGCGGTACGACCCTTCCCGTCGGTGAAACCGACTAGGTCGACTCCTGGTTGTGCAGGATCGGGTGGCTTCTTAGAGTCAACGTAGTGAAATGGAGGTCGACATGAATGTTTTGCTCGTACACCCCGGCCCCCTGATGTACACGAAAATCTATCTGCGCCTCGAACCGCTCGGCCTTGAGCTCGTTGCCTCGGCGGCGCGGACGCTCGGTCACCGGGTGACCCTGCTCGATCTGCAAGTGGAATCACACCGTGACTACCTTCGCCTGTTACATGAACAGCGGCCGGACGTCGTAGGGTTTTCGTGCAATTATCTCGCGAATGTGCCGGAGATCGTCGATCTCGCCAAGTTGACCAAACAGCTGCTGCCCGCTTGTCGGGTCTTCGTCGGAGGGCATAGCGCCTCATTCGTTGCGCAGGCGATTCTCGAGCATGCGGACGGCGCGATCGATTGCGTGGTGAAGGGAGTAGGGGAATCGGCTGTGGGACCGCTGCTTGAGGCACTCGACGGTGAGCGCGGGGCCTTGGGATTTGTGCCAGGCGCCGTGACGCCCATGGGCGAGGGACCATCGGTTCGAATGCTCGAGCACCTCGATGACCATCGACCGGCCCGGGATCTGGTCCGCCACCGGCGGAAATACTTCATCGGAGTGCTCGACCCTTGCGCGTCCATCGAATTTACCAGGGGCTGTCCATGGGACTGCTCCTTCTGCAGCGCCTGGACCTTCTACGGCCGCAGCTACCGTGCGCGCAGCGCCGAAGCCATCGTTGATGACCTGAGCCGCGTGCGTGAGCCGGGAGTCTTCATCGTCGATGACGTCGCCTTCATTCAGGCCAAACAAGGGATGGCCATCGGCGAGGCGATCGCCCGTCGCGGCATCACCAAACAGTACTATCTCGAAACGCGGGGCGACGTGCTGCTGCGGAACAAGGAGGTGTTCCAATTCTGGAAGACGCTCGGTCTCGCCTACATGTTTATCGGCATTGAAGCGATCGACGAAGAGGGCCTCGCCCTCCATCGCAAACGTATTACGCTCAGCAAGAACTTTGAAGCGCTGGAGTTCGCCAGGTCTCTCGGAATTACGGTCGCCATCAACTTGATTGCCGACCCCTCGTGGGATCGCCGACGGTTTGAAGTCATTCGCCAATGGTGTTTGGAGATTCCGGAAATCGTCAATATCAGCGTCAATACTCCGTATCCGGGGACGGAGACCTGGCACACGGAGGCACGGCGCGTGACGAACCGCGACTATCGTCTCTACGATATTCAACATGCGGTGCTGCCCACGACCTTGCCTCTGCGCGAATTCTATGCAGAACTGGTCAAAACGCAGCAGGTCTTAAATACCAAACATCTGGGCTGGACGGCGCTGAAATCCACGGCCCGTATTGCCGCGGGACATTTGCTTCGGGGTCAGACCAATTTTGTGAAGATGTTGTGGAAGTTCAACAGCGTATACAATCCGGATCTACAGATGGCCGACCACGCCCGGCCGGTCACCTACCAGATGCCCATGCCGCCGGGGCCGGTTGCCGGCATCGCCCCTCACCTCCTGTACATTCATCGCAGCCAGGGGCGAGCCGGCCGCGTACTGGACGATGCGACCGAACAGTTTGTCGAAACGACCCGTATGCGCAGCACCGGCTAGTTCGGCGGGTCGTCGCTCCTGCGCCGTTACGTGCGCTGCTGTTCGGCCTGGCCCTGCCAGAGCATGTCGTAGCCCAGTTCCTTCGTGTCGGCGCACATCGCGGCGAGCGCGGCAAACTTGCGCGTGAACAGTTCGTTCGCATGAGACCGTTCATGATCGTCAAACGAGCGCCAATACGTCACGATCACGTAGTGATTCTCCGCGGTCTTGGAAGCCGATAGCGTTCCCTCTTCCGACACGAACCCCGAGAATCGAAACACCTGCCCGGCGAGAAATCCGCCCTTGTCTCCTCCGTACGTCTCCTTGACGACACTGCACAGTTCTCCGACAGCCAGTTCGATGTCTTCGAAGGTAATTCCAGGTTTCAGGGTGACCGTGTTGAATAGCATCTTGGCCCCGAATGGCAGTGTGATTGGTCCAAACATGTGCTCCTCCGAGATGGGTAAACCTAGGTCCGCAGCCAGTATGTCCGTGTCTGCGCCGGCAGCGGCATCGGCATCGGCACCCAGAATCGTTCAACCGCGCTATGTTCCATGCTCTCGTGTCACGCGGCGCTCGCCGATGCCTACACGAAGGGCTTCGACGTCCAGCTCATGTTCGAGCCGATGCAACACGTCGTCGCTGATCGTGCCGTTGTTGCGCATGCCGATCAACGCCACCCGCTCGGCCGTGAGCGTCTCGTGTCGCAACTGCCGGAAGGCCTCAGCCGTCTCGGCCGCACATTCGGGATCCACGGCGCCATTGTTCGCGAATCGCTGGCGACGTCTGGTGTAATGGTCGCGCAGGCGGTCCACATGCTCGGTGGGCGACCACGGCTGCTCCGACAATTCTTCCAGCCGCGTCAAGGCCATCGCCGCGGCATGTTCACGAGCCCGCATCTCTTCTCCTTCGAGCGTTCGAGTATCATCCTCGAGCCGCAGGGCGCGAATCAGAGGCGCGAGGGAGAGTCCTTGCACCACGAGCGTGGCCAAGATCACAGACAAACTGATCAGAATGATTTCCGCGCGGAAGGGCAGAGGCGCGCCTGCATTCGTCGTCAGCGGCAACGCCAGTGCTGCAGCGAGCGTGACGATGCCGCGCATGCCGGTCCAGCCGATGAGAAAAATGTTCGGCCAGGGGGGAAGCGGATCCCGTGTCCGGATCGTCCGGCTGACCCAACGGGGGATGAGGGCTGCAAGGGGCACCCAGCCAAGACGGACCAGGATGGCCGTCAGGCTAATGATCGCACCGGTCGCCAACAGCGTGCCCAACCGCTCGGGGGGAACGGCCTGGCGAAGCGCACCAAGTTGTAAGCCGATCAGGATAAAGATAAACCCGTTCAACACAAAAATCAGGAGATCCCAGACTGCCCGCGCTTGGATACGAGTGACCGGCGAGACCGCTTCGCTGAAATATTGCCGGACGTATAAGCCACCGGCGACACACGCCAGGACCGCCGACGCGTGCGCCTGTTCTCCCAGCACCCAGGCCACATACGGAGCCAGCAACGTAATGGCGATCTCAGTAAAACTATCCTGTGTGGCACAAAGGGCCCATCGCATCGCTATTCCGACGGCCAGACCAATCGCGACCCCTGCCACACCGGCAAATAGCACGTCAAAGACCGTCGGCCCGAATGCAATGCTTCCGCCTACCGCTGCGCCGACCGCCGTGCGGTAGAGAACGAGCGCTGTGGCATCGTTGACGAGGCTTTCTCCTTCAAGAATCGTTACGATGCGTCGAGGAATGTGTAGCCGCCTTGCAATCGCCGTCGCGGACACCGCATCCGGAGGCGAGACAATGGCGCCCAGGGCAATGGCCTCAGCCCATCCCATCCCCGGCAACAAGAGCCGCGCCACGAATGCCACGGCCGCGGTGGTGGCCAGCACGAGTCCAACCGCCAACAGCGAGATCGGACGGATGTTGTAGCGAAATTCCCGCCAGGAGGTAAAATACGCCGCCGCCCACAAGATCGGCGGCAGAAACACCAAAAATACGAGATCGGGCCTCAGTATGACGACCGGCAACCCTGGGACCAGCCCCAAGACCAATCCCCCGATGACCAGCAGAATTGGATACGGAACGACGATTTTTTGTGCGAGCGTGGTGAGGGCGAGCACGACACCGAGGAGGAGAATGACGACTTCGAGTTGATGCAACCCATCCATAGACGTCTCGATTTCGTCTGCCGCAGCGGTAGGCTACGCGGCCGAAGGGATGGAGTCAAATTGGAGGGAAAGTCACTCCCGCGGCGTCAGGCAGTCCTCTCGCTCCACATCGGAAATCGCAAGGTGTGAGGAAGCGACGTGAATCGCGCGTACGTACCCAGCACCCCGTGAACCCCAGGGGTCTGGATGCCAACAGAACTCCCGTGATCAGCGGACCGGCGGTCCGATGTCCGGGATCTGCAACGTGATCGAAAGCGCCGGTCCGTCGGGAGCAACTTTTGCGGCGATCTTGTCTCCGGTTTTGAGCTTGCCGGAGGCGCCTTGTATCTTGGTGTCCGGCGTCACCCGTAGACGCACTTCGTGCCCAGTCATTTCTCGCACCACCAGCTCGTCTCCTTCCCAATAAAGCACATCGCCCTTAATTTCAGACCCAGCAGTGGTGGTGGTTGGCGAAGGTTCTGCCCAGGCTGAATGCCCAATGCCCGAAACCAGGAGCAATAATGTGAACAGAAGCGTCATACCCTAGCCTCCTCCCTAGTGTCAGCCTACAAATCCTCACGACCCTTGTCAAATCGCGAGAGCACTGGCTGAGGTCACCATGCCATTCCCCTCCCATTCAGGGAAGGAAGCCACGGAAATCTAGGGGTCGGACGAGACGCCATATCCCGAAAATCACGCGATCGTAGCCGGTATGCGGTCGATGCTCCGACAAGCCGCGGCGGGTGGATTGTGGCTGCTCATTGGCACGCTTCCCGTCTTCGCACAGACCGACAGGATGGGCGGACCAGTCGAGTTCCGCTCCGCTGATCGGCCGATTCCTGCACCGATGCTCAAGTCTACCGACTCATTGTCCTCCGACCCCAGCAAGTCGTTCACCATCGGTCCGCCGGCAGCCGACGACGTTCTCAAGCAGATCGACCGAGAGCTGGGCCGAACAGAGACGAAAGCCGAGGCTGGCCCTCAAGGCTCATCCGCAGCGGCGGACGAGCCTGCAGAGAGACGCGGGTTGGGTGGAAGCACGTTCAAGTAACACCAGAACCAGAGCCGGAAGAGGAAGGCAAGGAGACGAACGGCACATCAAATCTAAGGAGGTTTCATGAAAGCGTTGATTCACCTGATTGTCACTTTGTTGTTGTCGTGGCCCGGGCTGCTCTGGGCTGAGGACGCGCCCCACGGCAGCTATCGTGGGATTGCCACGATCTATTACACATTGATCTGGGGAATCCTCGTCTACGGCTTATGGGACGCCTTCGGTAAGAAAGCGTTTTATGTAGGCGCCCCGGTGGTGGCCGTCATGATCTATTTCCTCCTTCCGGCAACGTGAAGAGGCCCGAGTCGGGGGACAACAGATGA
>JAICVE010000334.1 GCA_025935475.1 Nitrospira sp.
CCGGCAACATCAAATCGAGCACGATGAGGTCGGGTTTGTGCTGCTTCGCGCTGTCCAGCCCTTCGGTCCCGGTGGCGGCGGTGACGGCACGGAAGCCTTCCTTTTCCAGGTACAGCTTGACCAACTGGAGAATATCCTTCTCGTCTTCGATGATCAGAATTTTCTTGGCGGGGGCACTGGCCATGGAAGGTGGGATCAGCGTACGGGGCAAGGCAAGCGGTGTCAAGCGCACAGGCGCTTGAAAAAGCAGGAAGAACCGGGCGGGCGGCAGGGGCTATTCTGTTGACGGAGCCTGATCAACTCACGTAAGGTGGATGGGATCCGAGTCTCAGAAAGGGATGTTCATGAAGATTTACCTCGCCAATCCACGCGGTTTTTGCGCCGGCGTCGACCGGGCCATCGATATTGTCGATCTCTCGCTCAAGAAGTATGGAGCGCCGATCTACGTCCGTCATGAAATCGTCCATAGCCGCCACGTCGTGAATTCCCTGCGCCACAAGGGCGCGGTCTTCGTGGAAGAATTAAACGAGGTGCCCGAGGGTTCGGTGGTCATTTTCAGCGCGCATGGCGTCGCCAAGGGTGTATGGGAGGAAGCCAACCGTCGCCGGCTGCACGTCATTGACGCCACTTGTCCCTTAGTCATCAAAGTGCACAACGAGGTCAATCGGGATTACACCCAAGGATATGACCTTATTCTTATCGGGCATGCGGGCCATCCGGAAGTGATCGGCACGCTTGGCCAGGTGCCGGACAAGTTCCATCTTGTTTCCTCAGTCGAAGACGTCGAACAACTGCATGTCGAAACTACGACGAACTTGTCCTACGTCACGCAGACCACGCTCAGCGTCGATGAATGCCGCGACATCGTCGGAGCGCTGCACCGACGGTTCCCTCACATCAAGGGGCCGCACCAGGAAGACATCTGCTACGCGACGCAAAATCGTCAGAACGCCGTCAAGGAATTATCCAAACTCGTCGACGTCATCCTGGTGATCGGCTCGCCGAACAGCTCCAACTCCAATCGCCTCCGCGAATTGGGCGAGCACTGCGGGATCGATTCCTATTTGATCGATTCGGCGGCGGACATCAATCCGGCCTGGCTCAAGGACGTCAAGGCCATCGGCATTACGGCAGGAGCGTCGGCGCCGGAGGTGCTGGTGGAAGAAGTCGTGACATATTTGAAGACCTACGGCGCGGGCGAAGTCGAAGACCTTACCGTCATCGAGGAGGACGTCGAATTTCTGCTTCCCAAGGAGTTGATCACGATCGATCCTGCGAGCAAGTCTGTGGCAGCGCCAGCCCGATAGGCCTTCTCAGCCCTCCCCAAATGTTGTAGTTGGTTTCAGGCCATCCACTACCTGCGGTATTTTTCTTTGATTTCTTTCCACTGCTGTGCTACAAAACCCCTCCGTGATCTCGCCTCGTTTCGTCGCCATCCGATCAACTACCAAAGGAGCAGGGCATGTATCTCAAGTCGCTTGAGATGGTGGGGTTTAAGTCGTTCGCCGAAGCCCGGATCGAGTTTCCCAATGGCGTGACGGCGATCGTCGGTCCGAACGGAAGCGGCAAGAGCAACGTCGTGGATGCCATCCTGTGGGTCCTGGGAGAACAGAGCACCAAGACGTTGCGCAGTGAAAAAATGGAAGACGTGATCTTCAACGGCACCGAATTGCGGAAGCCCTTGGGAATGGCCGAAGTGTCGTTGGTGATCAGCGGGCTCGATCAGGTGAAGGTGGAGGGCCAAAATGGGCTGCCGAGCCAATTGTCGGAATACCAGGACCTCATGATCACGCGCCGCCTCTATCGCAACGGTGACAGCGAATATCTCATCAACAAGACGCAGTGCCGCTTGAAGGACATTCGGAGCATCCTGCTCGATACCAGGGCAGGAACCAAGGGACACACGGTCATCGCCCAAGGACAGATCGACCAGATTCTCAACGCCTCGCCCCAGGACCGCCGCGAGCTGATCGAAGAGACCGCCGGCATCGTCCGCTATAAGAAACAGAAGGCGGAGGCTCTTCGGAAACTGGATGCGACGCAGCAAAACCTCCTTCGAGTCCGCGACATCATCGCCGAAGTCAAAAAGCAGTTAAACTCGCTGGAGCGTCAAGCGCGCCAGGCGCGATCGTACCAAGTGCTGCAGCAGGAAGCACGGACGCTTGAGGTGCAACTGCTGACGAACGAACTGCTCAGGTTGCGCGGCACCATCGCGGATATCGAGCAAGAGCTCGAAACTCTGGTTGGACAGGAATCCGAGCAGACAGCTCACCAGGCGCGCTTCCACGCCGAGCTCGAACGCATCAAATTGGCGATTACAGACGCAGGTCTTGCGATCAATCAGCGGCGCGAAGCGGTGTCGCACGTCGAGCAACAGCAGGCACAAGCCCTGACGGCTGCCGAGGTCGAACGGAATAAGAGCGAACTCTACGAACAACAACAGCAGCAGGCTCTTGAAGAACGTGAGCGGCTGTCGCGTGAGCAAGCGCAGGCCAAGGAGGCCGAAGCGTCCCTGCTGACGGAACTGGAACGTCTTGAACGGGACTGCCACGAACGTGAGCAGGCGCTTGGAGCTTTGGACCAGGAGATGAAAGCCTTGCTGCAGCAGCGGGCCGCGGCGCTGCAGGAGGAAGAGCGGGGCCGGACGGACGTATTGAACTTGGCCGTCTTAGTGGCGAATGCCGAGCAGAACCTGGTGCAGTTAAATGCCCGCACGGAGGAGGTCGCGGCCCGTGACGGACGGCTCGCCCGGGAGCGGGAAGACATCCAATCTCAGCATGACACCGCTCTCGACAAACAACAGCAGCTCCAGGAAGCCTGCCAGGCGGCCGAACAGATTGTGCTCGATCTCCGCCGACGGCATCAGGAGACCGAACAGCACGCCACGGCGATTGCGGGCGACCTGACGGCCGTCGAGCAGGCGTTGTCCGGGCAATCGGAGGAATTGGCAGCGGTAGATTCGCATCTCCGCGCACTCCAGGGAGTGTTGCGGGAAGACATGGGCTATGGCCGGCCTGGCAATGAAGAAGCGACGGCGCTCAAGGCGTGCCACGGCGTGCAGGAGGCAGTGGCAGAATGGCTGCTCGTGCCGTCTGGTTTGGACCAGGCGGTCGAAGCGCTTCTGGGAGAACGTGTCCGTGGCTGGTGTGTCGATGGGCCGCAGTCCGCTTCCGGCGCCATCGCCTTTCTTCTCGAGAAAGAGCTCGGCCGCGGAACGTTCATTCCCGAAACACCGCGATGGACCGTCAGCGCCAGGGCGAACGAGTGGTGGACCTCGCTTGCGGACCGTCCAGGGATTATCGGGCGGGCGATCGATCTGATCGAGGTCAATAGCTCGCGCATCGCCGCGCGCGATTATCTGTTCGACGGCGTGGTGTTCATTGAGACGTTGCACGATGCGATGGCGCTTTGGGAGCAGCAGCCCTGGGGCGAGATCGAAGGCCCCACATTCGTCACGCGTTCCGGAGAGATCCTAGATCGAGCCGGAGTGGTGACCGGCGGGCAGGTCGGCG
>JAICVE010000026.1 GCA_025935475.1 Nitrospira sp.
CGACTCCCGTGATCGGCGCCTCCGACGAGCGGTTCAGCGTTTCCAGTGCCTTGCGTTCAAAATCCGTCGCGGGTGCGTTGCGTTGATAGATCGGTGAGAGTCCGATGAGCCGGTACCGGATGCCTTGACCGCTTTCAGCGACCAGTCGGCCGGAATGCTGCAGGAATTGGGCGGGAAGTGGTAACGCGTTCTCCTGTTCCCAATGTTCGACGGCCTTGACGACGCCTTTTTCCTGGAGGCGATTGACGATCTGGGTCGTATAGATCGTCCTGTGTGCTTGCAGGACGGCGTGCACGAAGCCTGCGACCCTTTCCGGAGAAATTCCAGCCGCTTTTGATTCCTCTTTGGCCGGATACGCCGCGGCAACCCACCACAGTGCAATTACGACGAACGTGAGGCCTGCGGAAATATGGGTGACTCGGAAGCGGTCCATGGGGACTCCTTTGAAGACGAGTTGGAGGCGAGGAGCGGTAGCGTGACCAGGCAGGACGTGCCAGCCCCTTCCACGCTCTCCAAACGAATATCGCCGCCGAACTTTCTAATGATGCGGCGCGCGACGGTCAATCCGAGACCGGAGCCTTCTCCCTGACCTTTGGTCGTGAAGAAGGGGTCGAAGATCTTCGAAAGATGTGACTTGGGAATACCCGGACCAGAATCGGCGATGGTGGCGACGACGGTTCTCTCGACGACGGCCGTGGCAAGCCGCAGCGTCCCTTTCCACTTCATGGCTTGAACGGCATTCAACAACAGGTTCATGAAAGCCTGCTGAAGTTGATCGGGGAGGGCCGAGACCACCGTATCGCCCACGTAGTGTCGCTCGACCGTCAATTCTGAGATGTCCACCCCGGACGTGATCGCGGCGAGCGCATCGTCCATTTCGCGTTCGAGGTGCACCATTTGTCGCTGATCGGAGACTTCACGCGCCGCGATGCCCGTAAAGTCCCTGATGATGGTCGCCATCCGCTTGCCGTGCTGGACGATGTCCTGGGCGTAGGATTTGACGCGCGCCGGATCACAGTTGTCTTGAAGCGCTTCCCCAAGGCCCAGGATGCCGAACAAGGGATTGTTCAATTCGTGGCCGATGCCTGCCGTGAGAACGCCCAGACTTCCCGACTTCTCCGCCTCCACCAGTTTCTCCTGCATGCGGCTTTCGTCTGTTGTGTCTCGGAGGACGAGCCCGATGCGATCGGACTCTCCCGGCCGACCGGTGACGCGAAACCACTCGTACCGATACAGATGCGTGCCCAGCTGCAGCTCGGCCTGCCGTGTATGTGACATCCGGCGCGGAACGAGCGGATCTCTGACCTCATCCGCACTGTTGGCCCGTTCCGCGGCCGGTACCAAGACGGCGTCCCGCTTATGGTGAGCCCACAGTTCCTGACGCAGTTGCTGTTGTTGCGAAGCATCCACCGGCAGCGCATCGAACAACTGTCCAGGAGCCTCGGAGAACCCGAACACATCCCGCGCCGTCCGATTGACGTACTGCACCTGTTCCTGGTCGTCCACGATCAAAATGGGCGTTGGCACGGCATCCAGAATCTCATCGGTGGATCGCTGCAAGTACTGGACTTCCTGGGTCTTCAAGGTCACTTGATCGGTCAGACCTGCAAACGCGGCTTCCAACTGCCGGTTCATGCGGTTGAACTCTTCCGCGAGGGCTTCCAGCTCATCGCCGGTCTTAATCTCAATGGTTTGCCGCAACTCCCCGCGTCCAATGGATTGGGCGGCCTGCTGCAGCTGCCGAACCGGCGTGACGATCCGCGTGGCCGCGAGATAGCCCAGTGTGGCCAGCAATCCTACGGCGATGGAGCCAAACACGGTCATCCATGTGAACAGATGCTTGATCGGTCCGAAAAGCTCATCCGACGATTGCCAGACAAACGTATGCCACGAGCCGGCTTCGAGAGATCCATTGGTATTTCGGCTGGTCTCCGGCAGCGGGGAGAATCCGATGATCGATGAGGAACTCCCTCCGTGGCCGTCGCTCGGCGCGTTGGTCCATCCCGGTTCGCGAGGGGTCACCAACGGGATGAGCGAGGCGTCGGACAGCCGCACCCCGGTGGGAAGGATCGGACAGCTCACGACAATTCCTCGATGATCGATCAGCATCACGTGGCCGGTCTTACCAAAGCGGATCGGCTGGGTGGACGGCGAAAAGAATTCCTTGGCATCGATGATCCGGTGGATGACGCCGACCGCCTCATAGCGGAGACTATCCATGATGGGGAGACTGATGGAAAAGGCATAGGTGCCGGCCTGCTCGTCGAAATAGACGTCCTCGATATAGAGTTGGCCGATGCCCCTGTTGTAGCTCCCTTTCCACCAGACGAAACGACTGTTGTCAAAATGCGGTTTGTCCGTCAACGCGGCGACCACATGCCCCTGGATGTCCGTCACAAAGAGCATCCGTGTGGCACCTCGGACCACCTGCGGGATGAGCTCGTCCGGCTCGCTTCGGGCGCCGCTATAGTATTCCCGCAGGAGGCCGGCCAACGGATTGTCCGTGATGGCTCTCACGGTGGCCGGGTCTTTGGACTCCCATTTACGCTGAAATTCCTCCAGGCTCGGTGACGGTTTGCCGCCGGCCGCGAGAGTGAGATCGCGGCGGCGCTCCAGCTCACGAATCATCACAGGGTCCGCGGCGATTCTTGAAGTCCGTGCAATCTCCTCCCCAACGAGGAGGTCGAGTTTTCTGGCGGCCTCCGTGGCCAGCGCTTTGAAACTCTCTCCACTGACTTCGTGTATTTCTTTCGATCCTTGCCAGAAGGCCATACCGAGGCCGACGAGCAGAGGCACCACTCCGACCAGCAGCATCGAGACGATCAGTTTGGTCTGGAGCCTCCATCCTCGCGTGGCACGGGAAGGCGGCCGAGATGACGGCGTCACGTCGAACCCTCTAATGCGGACGGGAAGGTGATGGTAAAGGCCGTGCCGTGGTCGACGCGGCTCTCCACGTCGATCGTTCCACGCATTTTGGTCAGGATGGCCTTGACGTTGTACAGTCCCAACCCCGTGCCCTTGCCAGGCTCTTTCGTGGTGAAGAATGGTTCAAAGATTTGATCCTGGACCGCTGGTTCGATTCCGCATCCGGTATCGGAGATCCGCAGTGTGACGCCGTCGGAGAAGTGGTCCGTCGTCAACGTGAGCGTCCCTCCGCCCTGTTCCATGGCTTGCACCGCATTGGTAATGAGATTGACTAGAATGTGGAGGATTTCATCCGGGTTCCCCCGCGCGGCGGCGCCCTCCTCGTACTCTTTCCGCACGCTGATATCGTGAAAACTGACCGCATAACGGGCGATCTTCAGTGCTTCGTCAAGCCGGTTGTTCAAGCACACCATCGTCTCATCGCGAGCCGAGCTCTTTCTGGCATATTGCGTCAGATCCCGGCAGATGGCGCTGGTTCGGCGCACGGCTTCGACGATTTCTTGCGCCTGAGCGCGGACGGTTTTCAGGTCCGTCTCCTCTGCGAGGTTTTCGGCCAACCCCATGATCAACTGGAGCGGATTGTTGATGTCGTGCGCAAGGCCCGCGGCAAACGAGCCGATCCCTGCCAATTTTTCCGCGTGAAAGAGCTCGGTCTGAAGATTCGCTTCATGACGGACCAGTTCCCACAGGAGGCGAGCGGTCGATCCGCTCAGCGCCTCGGTCTCGGGGCGCTTGTGGATCTGGACGAACCGTTCCACCTCAGGATCTCCAGTGACATCCATGATCAAGTTCACGCCATGGTTGTACACGAGATCTTCCACCCGGTCAGCGACCGGGATACGGAGGTTTTTCGCCCGCGTGAGCCCGGGCGCGGCCGGATCTCGATCGGAGATTCCGATGATTTCGATCGAGGGAATTAAGTGAAGAAGATCGAGGAGCGCGGTCCCTCCTCGGCCGGCCCCGAGGATCGCCACCTTGGTTTGCGCGAGCTTCGACGCCACCGCTCTGTCCGTCAGAGGTTGCACGGCATGACTCCCTGGATGGAGGGGAGGGATCACGGCCCTCCCCAGCATCATACCAGCGGAGAGAAGTTTAGAGATGCGCGAGCTCTCTCTGCTCCATGGCTCGAGCGACCGACTCCCGAAGCTTCTCGCCTTCCACTGGCTTGACCAGGTAATCCACCACGCCCTGGCGGAGCATGGACGTTGCCATATCCGCATCGGGGAACCCGGTCAGCACGATGACTGGCACTCTCGGATAGTTGGCCCGGAAGTAGGCGATAGCTTCCACCCCGTTGATCTTCGGCATGCGAATGTCGCAGATCAGGATGTCGAGGAGGAGTCTGTTCTCTCCCGAATTGATCGTCTCGATCGCCTTCTCGCCGTTCTCGGCTTCAAGGACGTCGTATCCGGCCTTCTGCAAGGTCATGCGAACCACCTTGCGGACGTCCGCTTCGTCGTCGACGACCAACACTCGCCCATTCGTGGTTTGATCACCCATGAAAAATCCCGATGTAAACTCTCCCATGATGTCCTCCTTGTTGGATGGTGAACAGTGTATGTGTTCCGGCATGGCCTTGTTTGCCGTGGAAGAGAGCAAGCGATGTGCCTTCTGAGCCGTTTGTGGCATTGTCCATTCTTTCCTGTACTTACCGGCGATTGGTACTCTACGTGTTCGGCCGGGACGGTTGGAATCCACCACCAAGGCTCAAATGCACCACCAGGCTGAATGAAGCGCTGCATCATCAGTCAGCCTCACCAGATGCGACGCAACAAAAACAGCGAACTCAGCAGCACCGTGGTTGCGGTTAGTGTCACTAGAGTGTTCATGGCGGCCTCCTTGTTCTCTTCGATGCTCTGACTCATACAACAACTTTCGTACCATGAAGAATGGTGATCGTGGGGATGACCGAATAGTCCTTCAATTTTGGGTGCTTCGAGGGCTGTAGCAGTCCGCATCTTGTGAATGAGACAACTTGTGCAAAGGAATCACATTCGATCCAACGTTGAATCCAATTGAGACCGATGGGCGTCGCGGCTGTAGAAGAGTGGAATTGCCTTTCCGCAAACGCCTACGGTATCCTGCCTGAAGCAGGTGCTGACGCACCTCGATCGTCGAGGCGATGCAACGGCGGGAGAGGCCCTTTGATTACCGAAGATACGCTGACGGACTACATTAGACGCACCATGCCGGATGCGGTTGTGACCATGATCGACAAGACCGGCACGATGGATCATTTGAAAGTGACGATCATCTCGGACGCCTTTCGAGGCCAGAACCTGCTTGACCGGCATCGCTTAATCTATCAGGCACTTGACGCACCGATGAAGGACGGGCGCATCCACGCCCTGGAGTTGACGGCGAAGACCAAAGAAGAACAGCACAATTGATGGCTGAGAGCCGATGACTGATTGTTGGAAGGAGGCCGACGATGGCGGATCCCATTGAAGAAGAAATTCAAAAGGAAGTCAAAACCCACAAGATTCTGGTCTATGGCAAGGGCACGAAGCAGATGCCGATGTGTGGATTTACTCGAGAAACGATGCAGTTCTTCGACAAATACGGCTACCCCTATGAGGTGATCGATGTGTTGTCGCAGCCGGCCAAGCGGGAAGCCCTCAACAAAATGACCAACTGGCCTACGCTCCCCAAGGTGTTTATTGACGGCACCTTCTACGGGGATACTGATATCCTGGATCCGATGGCGGCAAAAGGGGAGATTGAGCCCCTGCTGAAAAAGGCCTTCGGAAAATAGACAGCAAGCGTCGTCGCTTCCGCCGAGGGGCACCTCGCTACGCCGGGCTCGCTCTCAGTGATTACGGCGAGAGAGTCGCCTGCTTGTGTGAGGGCGCAGGCTTCACTTTTCGTTTGTCCGTGAGGTGTGATAGCCCAGTGGCGATCCCCACTAGAGCAAACACCCTTTCGGAGGGACGGGATAAGTTGCGAGCCCAGCGTAGGGTGCGGTCCTCGCGCCCTGCCTGCATATGCAGCATACTGACATCCTTGATCAAGTGAAGCCGCCGTGCGGGTTGATTCAATTTATCAACGACGGCCATTGCGCCGCTGAGATCGCCTTTCCTGGCTAGCGCTCTTGCGATGGTCTCAAGCCCGCGTTGAATGTCGCCCTCCACCTTCCATAACTCTTGAAATCGGGTTTGGTCGGCTGGACTATGGCCGAAGCGCAGCTTGTCATCGAGCTGTCGGAGTTCTTTCCTTCTTGCGCTCCGTTGAGCTTCCGTTTCAGCCAGAGCGAGGGCGGCCCTGGCCTCCTTAAGGTTCCCCAATTCGGCATAGGCCACGGCGATCTCGCTGTAAAGCCATACGCGTCTAATATCGGCATCTTGAAATCTGGCAGCAGTGTCCCTTGCCTCTGTGCCCTTGCCAACCTTCACCATTTCCACAAGGATCTCGGAAATAGCCATATTGTACGGCGAGATCGCCAGGACACTTGTTGGAGGCGTCTGCTTCAACAGACCGGCGGTGTTGAACGCCTCCGCGAACTTGCCCCGTTTCGCCTGAGCCTTGGCAATGTCGAGAATGGCAGAGCCGCGATGTCCGTCTTTTTCGATGGATGTCGCAAGAGAGATGGCGTGAGCGGCGTCGCCGGCCATGGCCGTTTCGGCCGCGATGTGCCAAAGAATATCCGCTCGCGTCCAATCGTTGACGGTCGAGCCTGCTGAGGTTTCGGCTTCCTGTAAGAGCGTCAAGGCCAGCGGCTGTCCCCCATGTTCACGATGGTAGGTCGCCAGCTCCAGTAACGCGCTCGCCTTGGCGTGCCCTGGTTTGATCGCCGAGGCGGTGACCTGCGCCTCGATGAGGTGACCTTGTTCGATCTGTGCCTGCATGACGCCCCATTGCGCGTAACGCTGAGCTCCATCATCGAGGCTGGCCATGATGCCTTGGGCCTCTTGGGCCTTGCCATGTCGTACTCGATCCCCGATGATGGTCATCAAGGGATACGGATTGTCTCCGGTAATGCTCAGTGCGGTTTTCACAGCCCCTGTCACATCGCCCCGTCTCGCTTGCGCCTCAGCTAATTTAGCCGTGACGATGCCCACGATGCCAAAGGACTCTTGTTTTGTGCGTTCCTTGAGGCGTTCAAGAGTGCGAAAGGCTTCATCGAGATTGCCTGTGTTCGCATAGGCAATGGAGACTTGTCCCAATGCGTTGGCCGCCGCAAGTTTGCCAGGCCGTGAAGATTGGTCTTCGACGACGATTTCGGCATATAGCCGTTCCGTTTCAGCCACGTTGCCGGTTGCGGCATACGCTTGGGCGAGCGCGGTGAGGTAATTGAGCTTGTTCGGGAGCTTTGGAAAAGCCTTCAGTGTTTCTCGGGCTGCTGGTGGGACAATCGCGATCTGTGCGACGACAATAGGATCGAGCGCCGCCGAGCGTTCAGCGCGATCGTCGATGGATGCGGCGATGCCTCTGGCTTCGAGAAGAAGTGCTGTCGGCGATTCGGACGTGAACGCATGGGCCGCGCGCGACGGTCCATCGGAAGCAAGAAGACCGAAGCACACAATGACGAACGAGCACCATCGTCCAGACAGGATTGGCCGTGGCGGGCCTGTCACCGTTTGGCTTCCGGGGGCGGCCAATTCATTTCGGTATGGCGGCCGCAGTAGTAGCACAACAACCGATAGCGCGCTTTGCGACGGGGGTTCGGCATGGAAATAAACGTGATTGGGGTATCGTCAAACGGGCAGGTCGGCTGGTCATGAAGCAGATGCACCTCGGCCATCATCGTAATTGATGCGACATCCCACGATGGCGATGTCTGTTCGCTCCCGGCGATGTGTTCCCTGTTGTGGCAACGTTCGCACACGGCCTCGTACGTTTTGACGCGCCCATGGTGCGGCGTCATGTCGGTCACGGTCATGGGACCGCCGCATTCGTTCTTGGTGCAGGTGAGGTGCTCGTGTTGCAACGCCTGCACGAATCGGCGATGCGTCTGCCGTTCCAGCTCCGATTTCATAGTGCTTGTCTCCTGTGTGATTTGGGTTTGCTGTATCCCCACCACTCTCCTCCCCTATATTCCCCATGCGCCGCTGATTTGGATGTTGGCGCCATTCACGTAGCGAGCTTCAGGACTCAACAGATAGCGCACAGCGGCGACAGTGTCTTCCACCGTTCCGATGTAGCCGGCGGGAATGCGCTTGGTCATGGCGGCCAGTTCGCCAGGCGGCGCGCTGCCTGAATCGATGAATCCCGGAGAGATCGTATTGACCGTAATGCCGTGAGGGGCGAGCAATTTGGCCAGGGTGCGGGTCAGGATCAAGACGCCGGCTTTGGCGATGTAATGAGCGGTCACGTCGGGTTGAGAGATCATCTGATCGGCATTGGCCATACCAAAATTAATGATCCGGCCCGACCGCCGCGCTTTCATTCCTGGCGTCGCGGCCTGAGCCAGGTAGAAAATCGGGTGCAGATTCCCATCGAACATCTCCTTCCATCCCGCCACCGTCTCGTCAAACAGGTTCACCCGATGATACGGCCCGGCGCCATTGATCAAGGCGTCGATCTGACCCCATTCCTGTTCGACACGGCCAACGAATTGCTTGGCTGCAACCGGATCCGACACGTCACAGCGTATGGACAATGCCTGGCCGCCCCGCTCGACGATGGCAGCGGCCGTGGCCTTGGCGTCGGCCTCACTGGTCCGGTAGCAGAAGGCGACCTTCCAGTGCTTCGCGGCCAGATCGAGCGCAATTCCGCGTCCGATTCCTTTGGCCCCTCCGGTGATCATCGCGACGTTCGTACTCATGACTTCCTCTCTGTGCGCGCACGCAGTCGTTTGGCGAGCAGCTGCAATGTGCCGGCTGTTCTCGCCGAAAATGATTGTTCCTGTTTTGGTTTCCTGCCGTCAAGCTGGCTTGCGTCGATCAGTATGTTCAAATCATCGATCGTGTCGACATCGCGCCATTCAGGCAGGACGCCGACGCTGAGACCCAGCATCGCGGCTTTCTCGTTGGTGAGGGCCAGGACACGATCGGTGGACCATGGGATATCGCGAAAGAGCAGCGGCGCCACCTTCTTGAGCCCGATTAAGTAATAGCCGCCGTCGAGAGCGGGACCCAGGACGGTATCGTATCGGTCCAACAGTTGAACGGCTTGGTGGTACGTCTCGAGAGGCAGGGAGGGCACGTCAGTGCCGGCGATGATGACCCGGCCGTAGCCGCGGGAAAATAGCGTGTGAAACACTCCATCCATGCGGGCGCCCAAATCGTCCCCTTCCTGATCGAGCAACCGAACAGCCTGGCGTTCCTCCATGATCCTGAAAAAAGCCAACGCCGACGACGGCGCGCAAGCCAGATAGCGATCGACTGGCAGACGGAATGTCGACACCGCTGCCTTCGTGCGTTCCAACGTATCGAGGACAAAGCTCCCGTGCACGGTCGCTGCTTCGTCGGGCGTGAGCGGCGGGCAGAGGCGCGTCTTGACCTGGCCTGGAATCGGCGCCTTGGCAAACACGACGAGCGCCCCTTCCCGCTGGAGGATCGCCGTGGCGGCTGCATGCTTTCTAGGGTGATGATCCATTGCTGCTGACGCATCCAGATCGCACACGTCACATGCAGATCTCAGAGTTAGCGCACGGCCGAATAAAACTGTGCGAGCCGGTGCGGGCTGATGCCGATCCAATACAGGAAGCGCAAGCACCACATCAAGAGGATTGTGCGCAAGAGGCCCTGTTGCTCCCAGCGCCGGAAGGACGTGGTGACTGGTTCGCGGATCGCTGCAATCTCACCGGCCCGTTTGAGTCGAGTGGTGAAGTCGATGTCTTCCATGATCGGGATGTCGGAAAACCCTCCCAGCCGCTCGAAGATCGCACGACGGACAAAGATCGCTTGGTCGCCGGTCGAAATGCGGCTGATCCGCGACCGCACGTTCATCAATGTACTGACTACCTTCCCCCACATCGACGGACGGTCGAAGCGGACATCAAAGCGGCCGCCGAGGGTGGCGGGATCGACTAACGCCTGTTCCATCAGGTGTCTGGCCGCCGTCGGCAGATGAGTATCCGCATGGAGGAACAGGAGTACGTCTGCGGTGCACGCGGCTGCTCCGACGTTCAGTTGCCTAGCACGGCCCGCTTCAGATGAGAGGAGCCGAATGCACACTGATGGTTCGGTACGCGCGGCCGCGGATTCGACCAGTGCCTTCGTGTCGTCTGTGCTGCCACCATCGACAACAAGGATGTCGTGAAAGCCGAGCCGGGCGGTGACGAGGAGCGTCATGTCGATGACGCCGGCTTCGTTCAGCGTGGGAATGATCACCGTGAACGTCACGGGGAGGGGCGAAGCGCGCGGCGCTGCTGACCGGTGAATACCTTACCCCGACTTCTTCGGTTCGTTGAACATGAAGTACATGACGATCAACACCGTCGCCCAGAAGACCACCTGCTTATGCCAGAATAAGACTTCGCCATAATGGAAAAATCCCAACGCCAGCCCGATGGCGCCTGTCATGACACCATAACGGACCGCAGGCATTTCGATGGCGGCGTTGGCCCAGACAGCAAGGCCGCCGAAATAGATCAGGAAAGGGACGACATTGATCTCGAAACCGCCGCTGATCGAGAGAAACACGTTGAGAAATCCAATGAACATCAGCGCGGTGCCGACCATCAGGCCAATGACGCGCATCTGATGATCGCTGCCCGAGTCCTGGCCCTCCGGCTGAGTGGATTTTGCAGACGAGCGTTGGGAAGGATCCTGAGGAGGAGGCAGATCGGTCGGCGCCATCGGTGTTACCAGAAGGTCAGTTGAGCCTTGTCTCCGGAAAGTCGATTCAACGATCTGTCATGCTTTGAAATGCTTGCTGAGGGTCAGGGCTTGCTGCTGATAGGAAGAGCCGAGACCGACGCCATACAGCCGATTGGGCACGTCGAGCATCCTATCATATACGACCTTGAAAAAAGTTTGCCCGTCGTGGATGAGGAACGGCACGTCATGGGGACGCACCTCGAGCACGACTTGGGTGCCTTTGATCTCGCCATCCGCTCCATAACCGAAGCCCGGATCGAAGAAGCCGGCGTAATGGGTGCGGAGTTCTCCGCAGGCCGCCTCATAGGCCACCATTTCAGCGGCATAGTCGGGCGGCACGCGGATCCGTTCTTTGGAGGCGAGGATGTAAAATTCCTCCGGCTCGAGCAGCAGACTGTCCTGGCGATGCCGGTACAAGGGTTCCCAAAAATCGGCCGCGGCGTAATACCCGACCTTTGAGAGGTCGATCACGTGGCTGTTTTTCTTCGCACGGTAGCCGATGACCGTACTCCCGGCGCGGTCTTCGCCCTTCAGATCGATGCGAAGGAAGAGTCCGCGATCGGTGCGAAACTCCTTGGTGCGCAGCGGCTTGCGATCCGACAGGTTGTGATACAGCAGGGGTTCCTGGCGGTGCAAGCGTTGCAGCGTCGCGTCCGAGGCTTCCGCTTCGCCCCGAACGAACCTGATCTGATTGAGCGATTGACCGGTTTTCACCTTGATGGCGAAGGAGCGTGGCACCACTTCGAGAAACAATGGTCCTTTGTAGCCGGCCCGGATCTCATCGAACCCGGCGTTCAGATCCGTCACGATGCGGGTGAACACGTCCAATCGTCCCGTCGTGCTCTTGGGGTTGGCTCTCGCCCGAATGGTCGACGGAAGACGCAGCGACTCTAACAGCGGCACCAGATAGACGTGACCTTTCTCGAGAATCGCCCCTCCGGTCAGATCCATCTCGTACATCACGAGGTCGGACTGATAAAAGTCCATGACATCGAGGCGGCTGGAGATGGCCGAAAGCTCCGGCAGGAAACTGCTGATCAACCGATAGGCTTTCTTTCCGAGTCGCAGGTCGAGGCTGGCCGGTTGGATCTGTCGGTCTTCAATCGCCGCGGGTGCCGTAATGATGCCGCTGGGGATGAGTCGTGTGATGTGTTGGTAGGGGAGAATGCCTTGCCGGGTTGGTGTGGTCACAGATCGTCCGCATCTCCGCCGCAGCTATTGCCCCATGAGGCGTAGCTGTCGCGGTCCGGATAGCTGTCCGCGGCTAATGTATCCTCGGCGTACGTTCGCGCTCCGACCATTGGCAGTTCTCGCCGGTACCCCCCGTTCTCGAAAGAGCCGTTCCCCAGTTTTGGCTGTGGATAATGGAAGGTCTTGTCCTCGTAGTTGCGCAAGACCGCTCCATCTTCATCCATGTGCACGACGTAATCTCCGGGAAGCAAGGGAATTTTCCCGCCGCCTCCTGGCGCGTCAATGACAAAATGCGGCACGGCCATCCCGCTCGTGTGACCCTGCAGCGCTTTGACGATGTTCAGTCCCGTCTCGATGCTCGTGCGAAAGTGGTTGGTGCCCTTGGTGAGGTCCGCTTGATAGAGATAGTACGGTTTCACGCGGGCCAGCAAGAGTTGGTGGACGAGCCGCTTCATAATGTCGGGATCGTCGTTGACGCCTTTGAGAAGCACCGTTTGTGCGCCCAAGGGAATGCCCGCATCCGCGAGCATGCCGCACGCCGCCTTCACCTCCGGAGTCAGTTCGTCCGGATGGTTGAAATGCAGGTTCATATAAATGGGATGGTATTGCTTGACAATGGCGCACAACTTCGGAGTGATGCGTTCCGGCAGGGTACCCGGCACTCGTGAGCCGAGCCGGATCAATTCCAGGTGCGGAATGGTTCTCAACGCCTTCAAAATCCGCTCGAGGAGATGGTCCGGAAGGAGTAGAGGGTCCCCGCCAGAGAGAATCACATCACGGACCTCCTTATGGTCGCGTAGATAGGCGATGGCGCGGTCCAGTTCACCCTTTTTGAGAAATCCCGGTTTGCCCACCAGACGCTTGCGAGTGCAAAAGCGGCAATAGATCGGGCATTGGTTGGTGACCATAAGAAGGACGCGATCGGGGTAGCGGTGAACCAAGTGAGGCACCGGGCTCATCAGGTCTTCTTCGAGCGGATCGTCTTCGGCATCGATATCCGCCAACTCGACGGAATCCGGAATTACCTGCTTCCAGATCGCATCCCCCACCTCCTTGATGGTGCCAAGCACCGTCGGCGTGATGCGCATCGGATAAGGACCGACGATGGCTTCAATCTCCTGCTCGTCCAGCCCAAAACGGTCGGCCAGGTCCTTGGGCTTCACGATGCTCTCGGCGAGAATGCGTCTCCACTCCTCCATGGATGCTCCTTGATTGCGGCGACGAGTTCCGGTCGTCCGACGCTTACCCGTTCGCCTGACGACCGGCTTCGGCCTTGCTCTCCAAGTGGGCGAGAATGGCGTCCGTCTCGCTCAAGACGACGTCGCCGTCTTGGAGGACGGGAACGTAATACTGCCCCGATACGGCAAATACTTCCTTGCGTTGCGGCCGAAGGTCCGGGACGACGACGTCCTTGTAGGACAGTCGCAGTTCGGCCAATTTTTGGCGCACGACCTCGCATTCCGGGCACCAGTGAACATGATAAAGGGTCATCGACATAGAGGCTCAGGAATGAGGATTGATCGGCTGTTCCGTGATCGCACAGGGCACCATAACCGCATCTTTCATGCCATGGATGACCTTTTTGTCCGGAGGACAGACGGTGGCCAGAATACCAGCCAACTCCGCTGTTTCGCCAGTCACAAAATAATAGGGCGACAGTCTTGCTCGTCCCGCCATCGTCCGGATCTCTCCACTAGGAGCATCGAAGTAGTCGACCTGGTATTGCCGGCCTTTATGAAATTCTTGCAGGACATACGGAGTGCGCGGAAACGCCGCGAGTGCCGCTTCGATGGCGGCGGTCCAGTCGTGCTGCGGGAGGTCGTGGCCCACCGAGACCCCGCGGCTGCCCCAGGCCAGTTCGGAAAATCCGGATGGCTTGAGGACAAAATGCCTCTGCTTTTGTGTCGCGGCGGCAAGATCGCTCCAATTCGTCACGGCCCGGCCGCCGATCGTGAGACCAGGGATCACAGCTGTGTGCGGTACTGGCGCAGGATCCAACACCCAGGTCCGCGGCATCATAGTCGTTAAGTGCACAAACAGTTCCTCGCCCAACTCGGTCCGCCAATAGGGGGCCAGCACCGGATGGTGGAGCAGCGCGAAAGCGGATTTCTCCTCCAGCGCCGGCTTATAAGGAGGTGTCACCGAGACTAAGCCCTTTTTCGCCGCGTATTGAATCAACTCGCTCTTGGGAATGTTGGGCAGGTCGAAGAGCTCGTAGAACCGATAGATCAGGCCGATCGGACGGTCGCCCGCTTCCACGAGCCGTCCGGCTCGCCGTAGCCGACGATCGTCCGGTAGCCCAGTACGCTGCTCCCCATCACGAAGTCCATGCGGCCGTCGCCGTTGAAATCGCCGTGGGCGATGGCGTCGCCGAAGGAGGGGTCCTTCTCGTCCTTGGC
>JAICVE010000196.1 GCA_025935475.1 Nitrospira sp.
GGGGAAGACGTTCTCCGAAAAAAAGCAGCTGAACCGCTCCAAAGGCACCTTCCCCGACCACCCGCAGATGGCTGTCGATCCTCATGGCCGCGTGATGGTGATCTGGGAAGAACAATCACCCGTGCGCCGAGAGATCGTGATGAGTCATTCACTGGATCGCGGAAATTCCTTTAGCCAGCCGCAAAAATTGAATGAGAAGCACGGCCAGACACCCACGATTGGAGTCAATCAGCAGGGAACGGTCGTGATGGGGTGGAAGGAACATGCGATGCCGGCGCATCGTCTTGTGGTTCAGACGATGCAGTTGCCAGGAGTTTCGGTCGCAGAAGCGGAGATCCGAACCAATGGACCGTAGCAGGCTACGACGCATGGCATGTGCGGTGATCGTTGCCGCATGCATGGGGCTGTCGGTTTTCGGCGCTCCGCTGTACGGTGCCTCTTCCGCCGCAGGCGATCTCTACGGGGCGCTCGGTGTGGCTCGAATGTCTGGAGACGTTCCGGCGGTCGCATTTGATCTCAAGGCGCTCGACGGCGCTAGCCTCGCTTCGCAGCATTTGGCAGGCAAGGTCGTAGTGCTCAATTTTTGGGCCACGTGGTGCGGGCCGTGCAAGGAGGAGATGCCGTCCCTTGCACGGCTCCAGTCCCAATTCGACCCCGGACAGGTCCGCGTCGTGACGGTCACCGCGGACATTCAACCGATCGGGATCAAGCAGTTTCTCGATCATCTCGGCATCACGCTTCCCGTGCTCTTTGACGAAGAGCAGGAACTCTCCCGCCTCTTCACCGTGCGTGGACTCCCGACCACCGTGCTGATCGGTCAGGACGGTCACGCGCTTGGCCGGGCCATAGGACCCCGAGCCTGGGACAGCCAAGAATCGATCGCCCTCGTCAGACACGTTCTCGACCGGCAGCCATGAATCCCCGGATTGGACCCCTCGCCATTGGGATGGTCGTGCTCTATGCCGTCCTGGCCATCGGCACTTCTTGCTGTCTCTTTTTACATGCAGAACAGCAGGCTCACCACCACAGCCCAGCTCACGTAGCGCACTCGGCGCTGTGTGCCTGGGCCTGCCAGGCCAACCCCACTACGACCATTCATTCCGGTGTGTCACTCAGCGTGGTCTTTGCTGTGGTGGCTCTACTGCGATGGTACAGCCCTGCACCACAGACGCGCCTCTTTTCCGCTCTGATACATTCCCGCGGACCTCCTCGTTGAATCATTTCTCAAGCGACATTCATCCTAAATCGTCCACCGTCCGCAGAGGCAATAAATGCGCCGGTGGATGCGTGTCTTCCATGACGCAAGGAGCGGCATCATGTTTGGAAGTAGAGGTGCCATCGCGCTGAGGTGTGCGATCGTCGTCGGCATCCTGACGACATTCCTAGCCGGAGGAGATGAGGTGCTCGCCCAGGGTGGGCCGCCCGCCGGTCCAACGGGCTCATCACGCGAACAGGAATTGCGCGAGCAGCTCAACGATATTTTGAAAGAACTGGACGAGATTCAGCAGCAAAAGGAGCACGCCAAACCGGAAGCCGAACGCCCCGCTATCATCAAGGAACAAGCCGAACCTGAAGCGACCGGAGAGGCTCAAGCCACGGCAGTCCCGCATTATGACCTTGCCGACATGAGCATCGTCAGCGACCGGCTGCAGAAACGACCTGAAGGAGTCTCCTTGTCGGCGACGATTCCAGCAGAAACAGATTCTCAGCCGACCCGCACTATGAAGGAGTCATTGGAGTCCCTGCCGGGCATTGCCTTGCGTCAAGCCAACGGTCCACGAGATTTCAGCATCATGATCCGGGGGCAGGGCGCGAAGACCACGTTCGCGATCCGCGATATCAAGATCTACGAAGACGGTTTCAGTCAGACTCAATCCGACGGCTTGTCCCGGCTGGACATGCAAGACCCCTGGTTCATGAGGAGCACTGAGGTCATCCGTGGGGCGTCTTCCTCGCTGTACGACAATTATGCACTCGGCGGGATGGTCCATTTCCGGACCAGGCGCGGCAGCGACATCAACGGATTTGAAACGTTCCTTTCCGGAGGATCATTCGGCTTCTTTAAGCAGGCCTTCGCCGTCGGGAAGCGATACCAAAACCTTGACGTGTCGTTGTTTGCCAGCAATGCGGCGGAAGATGGATTCATTCAGAACAGCGATTACACGACGCAGACGCTCAACTTTAATCTGCGGTTTACCATCGACGACAAGCAGAGTTTCTATTTCAAGGCGATCACGAACTGGTTGGATACCCGAGTGCCGACCAGATTGACGCAGGCCCAATTCAATGCGGATGACCGCCAAGCCGGAGGGGCCCAGACACCCTGTACGCCCGGCATATACAACCCCAACTGCGCCAATGCCACCTTGCTCCATCAGCAGCGCGTCGACCGCCGCACGATCGTCGGCGGCATCTACGAGCGCCAACTGAATGCCAGCACCGTGCTCACGGTCGAAGCCGACTATGACGTGAAGGACATCAACCAGTACTTTTCGCAGATCACCGATAACGTCAACCCCAATTATAAAAATTATGTCGACCTGCGGCATGACGGCCGGCTGGCGGACATGCCGTTGAGAAGCTATGTCGGGTTTTTCGTCAATAATATGGAGCAGGAGGGCAATACATTTCAGAATCTTGCTGATGGACAAGGGACCAGAGGGGCACTGATCCAGAACAACCGGGGCACGATTCGGAATATCGGCGGGCGCTTCCGGGAGGAACTCGAATTTCATCCGACGTGGATTTTGGCCGGCGGACTCGGGTTTGAGCAATCGATGATCAGTATTCAGTCCATTAACTATGAAGGAGCCACGCCGCTGCGGGTCAACGCGGATCGCACCTACTACAATTGGGCGCCGGAACTGTCGCTGACCTGGAAGCCGGCTGATGGCTACCGGCATTGGATTCGGGCTTCGACTGGCTATGCCATTCCCCAATTCAACAATTTATTAAGAAATCCTTTCACCGGCCAACCCGGAACCAATTTTGATCTTAGGCCTCAAAAGAACCTGAACACGGAAATCGGCACCGAGTCGCGGATTGCGAAGGACCTCGTCGTCGAGCTCGTCGGATTTTGGACGTTTTTCAAGAACGAAATCATCACTCAGACGATTTCGGGATCGAATACCGCCTCAGTCAATGCCGACTCGTCGCAATATCGCGGAATCGAGGCCCGATATGATTGGCGCCCATTATCGGGATTGCGGTTCTCCGGGGCCTATACCCATATCGATGCCATGTACATTAATTTTTCCGACAGGACCGCCACCGGATTGCTGGTGCGTGATGGGAACAAGGTGCCGAACGTGCCGACAGATATTTTCAACACCAAGGTCGAATATGATCATGCAATGACCGGATGGGGCGGCTGGGTCGAGGGCAGTTATTACAACAGTTATTTCTTGAACAACAGCAATACGTTCGGCATTCCTTCCTATTTTATTGCGAATGTGAACGTCCATAAATTCTTCGAGTTCAGCAATTCATGGGTTCGATTTGCGAAGTTCTATCTGCAATTGGACAATATTGCCGATATGAAGTATGCGGCCTCCGGCCAGGTCATCGGCGGGGAAACGAGTGCTGTCGCCGCGACTCAACAGGCGTTTTTCGCCGGATATGGCCGAGCCATTTACGGCGGCGTGACGTTGGGGCTGTTCTAGCTCGAGTCCCCCGCTCACTGGTGCCGTTCGCGTTGATTTCACTGCCAACCCACCGTATAGTTTGGTACGGACTGCAACGTTGGCAGGGAGCGCACTCTTGACGGCACCCGCACGACCACGGCTGCTCATGGCAATCATCATTGGTGGTGTGCTGCTTTTCCCCGGACCTCTACGTCCTGCAACGCCCTTCGATCCCAGCAAGCGTGCGGTCGAGCAAGCGACGGAACTCTGGAGGTCCGGCGATGCTGACGGAGCGATCGCGTCCTTGCAGAAATCAACGGAAGCCGGTGGATCCGCCGAAGCCTATCACTTGCTGGGTCAAATCTACTTCAAGGCCAAAAAGCAACCCCGGGAAGCAGCCGAAGCGTTCACGCATGCGCTCAAACTGAAGCCTGCGTATCCTGATGCGCTCAATGATTTGGCCGAAGTGTATCTTGCGCAAGGTAAGACCGCAGAGGCGGAACAGACGCTCAAGCGCGCCATCGAGATTGAGCCGAAGCACGAGGACTCCTATCTTGATCTTGCCCGGCTCTATGAAAGCCGGCATGACATTCCCGCTGCGATGCAGGTGTATCAGCGCCTTCTCGCCGTTCGTCCCCACAGTGCGGGCGGACTCTTCGGGCTGGCAATGCTGCACGAGGGACAAGGCAAAAACGATTCGGCCCGCGAACTGCTCGCACGGCTGACGAAAGCCCACCCCACACACGCCGACGGATGGTATCAGGCGGGCCGTCTGGCAGAACGGAACAATGATCTGCTGGAAGCCGCCTATGCGTATCGGCAGGCGATTGCGGCCAAGCCCAACCTCGTGGACGCCCATTACAACCTGGGATTTATTCTACGCAGCCAGAATAAACCCAGCGAGGCGGAACGTGAGTTTCTCGAAGTCATCCGGTATCGGCCCGAGTATGCCGAGGCGCACATGAATCTCGGCGTGATTTATACCAGCATGAACAAGCTCGAAGAGGCGGAACAGGAGTATGAGAAGGCCGTCGCGCTGAAACCCGATTATGCGGAAGCCCACTATAATTTGGGCGTGTTTTACGAGCTGCATCGCAAGGACATGCCGCGTGCCCTGGCGCAGTATCACAAATACCGAAATCTCGGCGGCCGTGACGACCGTGTGGAACGGATTATTGGCACTGCCGGACGGTGATTCTTCGGGTGTTTTGACACCCCGACTACCAGCGGTACGGCCATGGGCGCCAGTAGGGACTGCCGCCGTAAGGCCCCCAGTAGGGACCCGGCCCCATATAAGGATACGGGTAGGGCCGCCTCCACTGCGCCGCCACCTCCGGGGGCAATACCTCGATGTGACGCGCTTCAATGACCGGGTAGCTATATTCCGT
The DNA here is from genome assembly GCA_025935475.1 of Nitrospira sp. Lineage (GTDB taxonomy): Bacteria > Nitrospirota > Nitrospiria > Nitrospirales > Nitrospiraceae > Nitrospira_C. The sequence goes on from JAICVE010000196.1 coordinate 5,012, forward strand.
TTCGTCGAGCGGCAGGGTGATCGAGCCTGTGACTTCGCCAGTGACCGTCAGTTGAGTGCCAGGGGGGATCGTGGCAGGATCCAAAAATTCCCTGTGCATCGCGACGAAGCGGCCCTGGGACAGAGTCCGGTCTGTACCGAGATGTCCCGAACGGTCGAGCGGAAGTTGTAGGATCTCAATCCGTGTCGCTTCCTTGAGTCGCCTGGCACTCAGCACCTCTCCTGCGAACACCACGGACTGTCCTCTGTAGGAATCGGGAGCGGCTTTGACTTGTAGAAAGGTGATCGGACTAGCAGCCGAGCCTTCTTCGGCTTGCTGGCTCGCGCATCCGCCGAGGAGCAGACAGAGGCTGATGGCCATGCGCAACGACAAGACTGAACGCATAACCCGAATTATAACAAACAGCAAAGTGACCCAGGTATTCGATATAATGGCCGATCACGGCATGGTATTTCCAAGAAAGGAGCGGGCATGGGCAAGATCCTACGTTGGACTAGCATGACCTTGATGGCCGGAATCCTGCTGTCAGCCATCCTCTTTGGCGGGAACGGGCCGGTTCAGGCCGCCCCTCCGGAATTAAAGGGCAAATATGAAGTCCTGAAGGATGAGCCCTCGACTCACAAACCGGGCAAGGTCAAGCTGGTCGAGTTCGCAGATTTTTACTGCCCGCACTGTCATCATTTCGACGGCGAAGGGCTGCCCATTCTCGAGAAGGAATTCGGAAAGAAGCTCGAGACGACGATGGTCGGTTTTCCTGTGATCAGAGGCAAACTGCCGACGCCGTTCGACATGTATGAACAGGCCAAGCTGATGGGCAAGGGCAATGAAATGAA
>JAICVE010000078.1 GCA_025935475.1 Nitrospira sp.
CTTCCCTCCCGCCTTTTTCACGGAATCGTCTAACACGAAATTCTTACCTGTCAGCTCGCTGATAAAGCGAACGAAAACAGAAAGATCGACCTCGTTGAAATCTAATGCGACTCGCCCGCTGCCATTGGGTTGGGAAAACGCAGGAGAATGGAGCAGCATTCCCCCGAGTACGGCCATCAGACACGTCCGAAGGACCCAGCGTCGGCAACTAGGAAAAATCCTTGGAAGGCCCCGCTTGGGGCCTGGTGGGTGCGGAATCATGGGGGAGACCGTACCACAAGCCTACGCAGCGACACAACCAAGCTGGGTACCGGCTGGCGATGGTGTCCGGCGTTTGCCCATTCTCGGTAATGTTGTGCAATTTTGATGTTGCGTCCCAAATGATGAAAGTCGGGCTCGATCTAACTGATGAGAAACAAAGAGAAAGAACAGAAACAACATGGGTCATGATGGCATCAGGATTGCACATGTGATCGCAGTTTCCCCCACGCCACATCTGCGTCGGTTGGCGCCGAAGACAGAATCGGGCTGAAACCAGCCATTGGAGCCGGTTTGTGCCATTGATCTGCTAAGGTTAGAACGTGCGAACGGACAAGCGCTCTTCACAAAAACCCGACAAGAAAATGCCCTCGCGTGTGCATAGGCGAGGCATCGTCGGATACAGCAAGAAAAGCGCGCTGCTCGAAGAAGCGATCACCCACATGAACACCGGCAAGTACGGCCGGTCGTCTGCCGTACTGAAGGAACTCCTCGCTCTCGATCCGCAGAATATCGAAGCCCGCCATTTGTTTGCGACTCTCCACCTTCGGCTCGGCAGTCTCGTCACTGCGAGACAAGCCTTTGAATCGCTCGCTAATGAGGCGATCGGCCGACAAGATTATTGGCTCGCCGAATCTCTGTTGGGGGAATACTTGGCCGCCGGTCCCCGCTGCGTTCCCTTTCTCGAACAGTTGGCCCACGTGCATCAAGAAAAAGGCGATGAAATGGCTGCGGTGGCCGAGCTGGGCAAGGCCATTGAAATTTTGCGCGACGATCCGGACCCAGACAATCCTCAGAAGGCTGCGCAACTGTACGCCAAAATCAGAGAGCTGGCTCCAGCCAGCCCCGTGGCTTTTCAGCTGGCCCCACTCTTCGACGTGCAGACCGGTGAGTTGCTCGGCGGTTCTTCCACCTCGGCGACGATCCCTGATGCTGATCCCGGTGTCCATGAGCCAGCCCTATCGCCGGACACTGATTCATCCTCTACCGTCGCTGAGCACCCGCTGCCGGATGTTATGCCCTGGGAGACGACCGACGAGTCAGACACGGCGTCTCAGGCGAAAGAAGAGCTTTTTGCGGTACCTCAAGCCGCCGACATTCTCGAACCTCCTCCATGTGAGGCTGAGGCGGAAGAGCATCGACCAGCGACGGAGAGTCCTCGCGATCAGACGGCTGGGGAGTCGGCTTCGGAGGAACCATCCTTCGCCTACAGTGCGACGGAAAAAACGGAGAATGTGTCATCGGAGCCATCTTCTAATAGCTCGCTTTCCGGGATGACCCTGAGTGAAAACCCGTCAGACATGGCTTCTGGAATTTCCTCACCCATGCCGTGGGAACAAATGGGTGATGCGTCGGTACAGATTGTTGAGCCCGAAATCGCGCCGGACGAGACACCTCTCGCATCGGGGTTGTCTTCTGACCTCGAATCAATTCTGGCCTCACTACGAACAGAGGGCGAGGTTGTTGCCCCAGCGCCTGCCATTGAAGAAGTTCCACCGTTCACTGTCACAGAGAGCGCATCGTCGGGCGAGCCCACGCCTTCAGAGACTGGCTCGGCGGCATCCGCTCTGTTGTCGGCACCCATGCCCTGGGAACAAATATCCGATCCGGCGATTCAGATATCGCTCACAGAGACTGCACCTACGCCTCAGCTTCAAGAATTCGAATCCCATGTGTCGGCCGCTGTGCCAGACACTTTAGGTTCACCGGTTGTCTCCGACCCGGCTAGATTAGCGCAACCGGCTGCTGAAATGACCGATGGTCCACCGACGGAACTCGCCCACACGACGGAGCCGTTGGATGCCAGCGCAGGCGAGATCTCACCGGCCACGTCGTTCTCCTGGAATTCCGTTTTTGACAAGGCCTGGAAATTCACAGCCGGCACCATGGCGCCTAGTCCGACTGTTCCGTCGGAAGCCGCACACGACACCACAGATGAGCCGCAGGCGGTGAAGACCCAGGCAGTGGACAGCTCGGTTGTAGAAACACCCATGGTCGCTTCCCCCTGCGGTCAGGAGAACCTCGTCTCTCCGGTCGAGCCAGAAATGTCCGTTTCCTTGTCAACGAATGTGCATGAGCAGATTCCACAGGAAATCGTGTCCGTAGCGCCGGTCGAGTCTCCGCCCGCCCCTGCCGAGCCATCTTCACCACAAGAGACCCCCGCTCATTGGAACACGGGTGAAGTTGCGGTTCAGGTTCACCGGCCTTCCAAGAAGAGGAAGCGGTGGGAGAAGGAGCCGGAAGAGGCCGAGCATGCGGCCGTAGCCCTACCCACCATCGAAACATCCGAGACATCGTCGACGACAAGCCAGGAAGCGAGCCGAGAATGGAAATCGACCACCGAAGAGCCGGTTCCCACCGTGGAAAAGGTGGTCCAGCCTCCGGCGCTCCCTGATTGGATGCAGGCCACCGAGTCGATCACCTTCGCCCGCCCGGAGCCCTTGCCAACCCAGGCGAGGTGGAGCGATGCAGACACGGCGGCTCCGGCCGCGGGCGAATCTGCAAGCGCCGCGGTGGTCTCAGCGGTCGAGACATTATTTTCTCCGAGCGCAACAGTGGATGATCTCCATCCTCATCTCTCCTGGTCGAAGCCGCGCCCCCGCCTCATGGCTCGTCTCCACCGAGTGCGGATCGCCATTTCCTCGTTTATCGGCTCGTGCTTTTCAACCACTCGTTCACTCACCTTTCTCGCCCTCTTGATCACGATTGCGACCGTCGTGGTGGCTGCGGCTGGCGTAGGAGCTGTCGCCGTGATGTGGATGGTGATGGAAGAGCCGCCGAGTTCGCTCTATCACACCTTGACCATCTCGCCTCCTCGGGTGATCACGGATGCGAAGAAGAATGGCTATCTCCTTCTGCTGGGCTTCGATGCGCCCGACGGCCGAGATCCGGTTCAGGCCGGATATGAACGGAGGGCGGATCCACACAGTGATCGGGTCACAGCCCAGGTGTGTGTTGGCGACGAAATCAAAACCCCCGGCGCCACCGGCGGAGCCTCCGATCACGTTGTTAAGGGATGGATCCGGAACGGCGACCTCGCGTCGAACCTCAAGGGCCAAGGCGCGACCATCAGATCACTCACGTCGCGTGAATCGACCGCTCTGGCTCGGTATCAGCAATGGCTCGCGATGCCTTTCGACGATTGGGGGTTCGGACAGTTGCTCGTCCCGAACTGCACGCGTGTGTTGCTCGCGCACCGTCTTTTCGTGTTGGACGGGTTCAATCAGGACCTGCCCACGGGGCTCGACCGACTGGAAGCCGACTTCCAGGCGTGGCGCGTGGCCCTGGCACAGTCCAAAACGCTGACGATGAAGATGTTGGCCGTGACGGCCGTGCAAGACGACGCCGCGGTCGCTGCCGGACTGCTGAGCCGCGGGGATCTGGACGGAGGATCGCTTGCCAAATTGAGCAAAATGGTCCGTCCTCTCGATCAAGTAGAACTGTCCATACGTTGGCCGATGCAGAGTCAGTTTGTCTGGGCGACAAAAGCGGTTTCGTCTGAGCTCAGAGACGACAAAGCGGCAGACCGTCCCTGGCATGCCTCATTCACGGCAGCGATGCGCCTTCCGGTTCAACGCCGTGCGAACGCCTATGCGGAATATTACGAAGCGGCCAAGAAGACGGTTGCCGGCAGCCGATACACGAATTTGCCCAAGCTTTCGACATTCGTCCAAACCCCGCCGTCTGGGGTGATGGATTATTTGACCAACCCTATCGAGCACATCGTGGGCATTGAGCCGCTGCCCTCGTGGGATCCTTTTGTGATGCGGATGGTCGAGGTCGATGCCCAGCTTCGCTTGGTTGGGCTGCAGGCCTGGCTGAGGCGCGGACCTCAAGATAGCGACGTCCCCATGCGGTTGGCGAAAGCCGGTCAAGCCTACTATGATCCTTTTACAGGCCTTCCGATGCTGGTCAACCAGCGCAAAGGGGTAATCTACAGCGTCGGGCGGGATGGAAAGGACCAGGAAGGCGATGATGTTCGCGACGTGACAGCGGTCATTCCTCTCTCATTTTCCGAATCCCGTCGTAGTGCTTCACTTCGGTAGACCTTCGTTCCCGTCTATTCCGACAGTTTGGCTCCAAACGGTGACCCGTCCAGAAGCGGTCGCTTGACAGTGACCGGACTATTCCAGAGAATCCCTCTAGCCCCGTACCTCTGGAGCCTCCCCATGAATCGTGATTGGACATCTCGCTTTCGTCGTGGAGTCCGTTCCACTGGTCCGATCCCCACCCAAATTGTGTCGAACGAAGAATTCCTGCCCTGGCCTCGTACGCCGGAGCAGTCATTGGTGGAGAAGGCGCTCATTCAAACGAGCGCGCAGGCATCAATGCGACTCGGCATGAGCCGTAGGCAGTTTATCAAGACGTCCGGGGGCATGGCTGCGGCCCTCATGGCGATGAATTCGGTGTTCGGAAGTCTGTTTGACGTCCTGGAAACCGAGCTGTTTGAACCGGCCGCGTTTGCCGAGCGCCAGGGAGAGCCCTTTTTTATTTTCGACGTGCAAACACATTATGTCAGCACCGGTTATGATCCGGCGGATGCCGAAGGCCGTCGTCGGGGAGCAGTGACGAAGGATGCGTTACTGGCGTTGCGCCGCCGCGCGCGAGAGGCCGGACTCAATCCCCGGCTCTCGGCCGACCGCGGGACGCTCGATGATCTCTCGTGGCAGAACTTCATCAAAGAAGTGTTTTTCGACAGTGAAACGTCTATTGGCCTCATTAGTACGCCGCCCGGACCGTATCCCCAGGAAGCGGTCGTACCGCCAAGGGAGATGGGCCACATCAGAGACGAGGTCAACCGTCTGGCAGGATCTCAACGTATGCTGGCTCATGGACTTGCCACCCCCCAATTGGGGGCTGTGGATCTGGAATTCATGGCCATGCAGGCCGAGCAACTGAAGATCGATGCCTGGAAATGTTATACGGGATCGTGCCCGAAGGGCCTTGACCATGGCTGGTGGATGGACGATGAGAAGATCGCCTACCCGATGCTTGAACAGGCAAGAAAGCTCAATGTGAGGCGTGTGTGCGTGCACAAGGGACTCCCGCTGGGGCCGGTCCCGGAATACAACCATCCGAAGGATCTCATCAAGGCGGCCAAAGATTTCCCCGATGTCGATTTCCTCGTGTATCACTCCGGTATGAAAAGCGCCGCTTCCATCGATGAAGCGTTTGAGAAGACCGGCGAAATCCCTTGGACCACGGAATTTTGCCGCATGAAAAAAGCCAACCCCGGTCTGAAGAACATTTACATGGAGATTGGTTCAACGTTCGCACAGCTCGTGACCAGCCATCCGATGGTGTGTGCGCATTTCTTCGGGCAGATTCTAGATGCGTTCGACGTCGATCACGTGCTGTGGGGCACGGACTCGATCTGGTACGGGACTCCTCAGTGGCAGATCGAAGCGTTTCGGCGGTTTCAGATGCCTGAGCGGTTGCTCGAGAAGCACAAGTATCACGCGCTCACGCGCGACGTGAAATCCAAAATCTTCGGTTTGAATGCCGCGCGCCTGTTTGGCGTCGATGTTGCTGCGGTGAGGCATGCCCTGCCGAAAGATGCGGTGGGTCGCCTTCGCCTCAGCTATCACGAAGAAGGCCCTGAGCCGAGTCACAGGCTCTATGGATGGGTGGCAGGATAAGAGCGGGTCTTGTCAGGGACCCGCTAGGGGCGCTTGGGAAAAGCCGCGTCTTGGCGCGGCGGGGTGACCACGAGCCAACACCGGTGCGGCGAGGTCGAGGGGAGAGAACATGAAGAGTGAAATTTTGTACCCGGGGGCGTTTCCCATGGCCCGTGTGGAATTGACAGCAGGGGAAGCCATCAAAGCCGAATCCGGTGCCATGGTCGCCTCGTCCCCGACGATTGACGTCGAGAGCAAAATGGAGGGCGGATTTCTCGGCGCCCTGTCACGCAAGTTCCTGACCGGCGAAAAGTTCTTTTTTCAGACCCTGCGGGCGAGTCGGGGGCCGGGCGAGGTGCTCTTGGCGCCGACGGTGCCGGGGGAGATCGTCATGATGGAACTCGACGGGGTTAATGAATATATGGTGCAAAAGGATGGATTCCTGGCGGGCGACGAGATGATCAAACTCGACAGCCAGATGCAGAGCCTGAGCCGAGGCCTCCTTGGCGGCGAAGGGTTCTTCATCCTCAAGGTGAGCGGAAAGGGGACCCTATTGCTGAACAGTTTCGGGGCCATCCATAAGATCGAACTCAAACCCGACCAAGAATATATTGTCGACAATAGCCATTTAGTGGCCTGGTCGGGCACCACCTCCTACAATATCGAGCGTGCCGCTTCGGGATGGGTTGCCAGCTTCACGTCCGGCGAAGGATTCGTGTGCCGATTTCGCGGTCCCGGGGTTGTCTATATCCAAAGCCGGAATCCTGGCGGTTTTGGCGCGTGGGTGCGTCAGTTCATTCCCGTCTCCGAATGAAGTGAAAGGGCGGCGCTCGCTGATGAACAGTCCCAATGCTCTTTGCTTCGGCGAGGAGTTTCCTGCCACAGGCGTGCCATGTCACGTGGAAGTGTCTCCCTCGGGACTGACGGTGCGTTTTCAGGACGATGCACGGGGGCTCGGCGAATTGAGCCTGTCTTTTTCCACTGTTTCCGTATCGGCCGGCGGCCTTGACCACGACCAATTGGTGCTGCGCTGGGGGCTGACATCACAAGTACAGACGTTGTATCTCAAGGATCCGGCGGTGATTCGTGCCTTTCGTTCGGCTGCCCCACCCGTTTTGACGAAGCACCTGGACGAGACCGCGGCCACGGTGCGGCGAGTGCGGAGCCGAAATCGGACGGTCTGGGCCTTCATGGTTGCGGTTATCGGAGGCCTGGTCCTCGCGGTCTGGTTCAGTACTGATGTCCTGGTCGGATGGGCCGTCGATCGTATCCCCGTGGAGTGGGAGAAGCGGCTCGGCCAATCTGCCTATCAAGACTTTCTGGTGCAACAGACCGTGATGAAGGAGGGAGCCTCGGTGGCAGCGGTGCATGAGATCAGTCAGCGGCTCCTTGAGCACATTCTCGACAATCCCTACACCTTTGAGATTTCTGTTGTGAAAAACGATGTCGTCAACGCCTTTGCATTGCCTGGGGGCTATGTTGTCGTGTTCACCGGCCTGCTTGAGCAGGCGAAGAGCGGGGAGGAGGTGGCAGGCGTCTTGAGCCACGAATTCAATCATGTCCTCGAGCGGCATGGCCTCGAGCGGATCGTCAAGCAACTGGGCGTCGTGGCGGTGATCGGGATCATCCTTGGTGACCAACAGGGATTGGCCGGCGTCATGAAACAGGTGGGGGTCGAGTTGCTCTCCCTGAAATTCGGTCGGGCACAAGAGACGGAAGCCGATGTCACGGGTCTCCAGTTGCTCCATCGGGCTCGTATCGATCCGGATGGAATGATCACCTTCTTTCAGCGGATGTCGGAGCAGGAACAGGGCCGGGTGGAATGGCTATCCACCCATCCCATGAGCACCGCTCGCGCTGAGCGGCTCAAAAAAGAAATGGCCTTGCTGTCCAAAACCGTGCCGGAGCCATTTACATTCCAATGGGAAACCGTTCAAGCGTCAGCCGGAGCCGTCAGGCGTTGACCAAGCGCCGGACGCTTCGGATCGGAGTGATCACTGATACCCATGGGCTCTACGATCCGGCGATCGAGCCGCATTTTCGTGGGGTCGAGGAAATCCTGCATGCCGGCGATATCGGTGACAAAGAGGTGATTCGACGCCTACGGAGACTTGCGCCAGTCACGGCGGTCTCCGGCAATGTGGATGACTACGAAGCGAGCGGGTTTCCCCGCCGACGCCTCCTGCGAAGGGGCGGACTGAGAATTGCGCTCTGTCATGTGCTGTATGAAAGAGGGAAGATGACGCCTGAAGCGGAGGCCTGGTTGGATCGCGAGCAGCCGGAAGTCTGCGTGTTCGGCCATAGCCACCGACCAACACTCGCCCAGCACGGCCGCACGCTGCTCTTTAATCCGGGGTCCGCAGGCCCCAGGCGATTTTCCTTGCCGCGTGGCATCGGTATCCTGATGGTGGGTGCCGGGAGGACAACGCCTACCTTGATTCGTCTCAGCGATCGCGCCGCTGCGAGTCCTCCATGATTAAGAACATCGTTTCGAGAGAATGGAGCGTATTAGCGCTTAGAAATCCCTATGAATGTTCTGGACTTCGGAGACTCTCCCGAAATTTTTGAGGGACAACCGCGGCAGATTTGGGTATACTGGCCCCAGGTACTGCCTATTAATGATAGGCACCGGCCAGTACGGACAACTCTTTCACGGAGGAGGACTTATGATAAAGAGAGTGCTCGTTCTTTCGGTAGCGGTACTGTTCGCGTTCCAGGCTGGCTTTGCGCTTGCGGCTGCCACTGGCAATCCGGACACGGGGCCAGGCTGTGGCCTCGGGAAACTGGCGTGGCAGAACTATCCTCACCAAAAGACTATTGGTGTTCAGGTGATGGAAGCGACCACCAACGGGACATTCGGCAGCGGGACCTTCGGTATCAGCAGCGGCACCTCCGGCTGCACCAACGACGGTCAGGTCTGGGCGTCTGAGAAGGCGAATGTCTTTGCCGCCATCAACTTTGACAATCTCGCGCAGGACATGGCACAGGGTCACGGCGAACACCTCACGTCTCTCGCAACCCTCATGGGCATTCCGGCCGATCAGCAACCGGCGTTCTTTGCGATGACACAGGAGCGGTATGCGTCCTTCGTAAAGGCGGGTGAATCTTCCCCGGGAGCGATGATCAAAGCGTTGAATGACGCAGTGGCAATCCATCCGACATTGGCCAAAGTGTCGTTGAACAAGTAAGTTCTGTCCTATGGGGTTCCGGTCTCATAGGCTGGAACCCCTCGCTTTGTTCCGCATCCTCCTGTCCTATTCTATTGCCGCTCTTCTCCCCTTTATCGCGGCATTCACGTCGCTCGCGGCTCCGAGTGACGACCCCTACCTGAAACAACTCATTGAAGAAGCAGCCGTCGCGCGGCTTGCCGAAGAACGCGAGTGGCATGTGCTGTTGCATTACCAAAACAACCTGTTCGGCAGTGGCTTTACCAGCATGCAAGACGATCCCGGCTTCTTTATGGCTCCCACCGGCAAGACGGATCCCCAGGCCGAGCTGGCGGCGACGCTCGGCCAGTTTTTCTCTGGCGAAATAATAGGCCGCTCCAAGCAGCCGGCACAATGCGCCTTCGTCGCCCGTTATCACTGGCTCAAGGAGAAACTGCATTTCGACGACCGCCACTTGCCGCCTCAGCCATGTGAACGCTTCACCCGATGGTTCAATGAGTTCAACGCCCAATCGATCAGCGTCATCTTCCCCACCGGGTTCATGAACAATCCTGCCTCGATGTTCGGGCACACCTTTTTGCGCATCGATGCCAAGGGACAGACCCCGCAGACCCGTATTTTGGATTACACCATCAACTATGCGGCCGAGGTGCCGCCGAATGCGGGACCCGAGTATGCGATTAAGGGCATCTTCGGGGGCTATCCCGGGCACTTCTCGACCATTCCCTACTATCTCAAGGTCCAGGAGTATCGCGATATCGAAAATAGGGACATTTGGGAGTATCGGCTGGATCTCACGCAAGAGCAGGTCCGGCGTCTCCTGATGCATGC
>JAICVE010000102.1 GCA_025935475.1 Nitrospira sp.
AGACCATCGGCGTACCAACGACGGCCGCCTGGAGTGTGGCAGTTCCTGAGGCGACCAGGAGCACATCTGAGGTCGCCATGACTTCGCTCGCCTGATCCTTCGCCACGCTGACCGGCACCGGGCTGTGCCGCAGTAGATTGTGGAGTAGATTATCGTCAATTGACGACGCCTGCGCCAGGACAAATTGCGTCTTCGGTTCGCTCGCCACCAGGCGCCGCGCCGCCTCCAGAAGCATCGGCAGCAGCATGGTGACCTCCGCCACACGGCTCCCCGGCAGCAACCCTACCACCGGCGCCGAGGCGTCGAGATTGTACCTCGCCCGCAGCGCAGTCCGGTCATACCGCGGCGCCACCGAATCCAGCAACGGATGGCCGACGAACGTACATCGGACACCCGCTCGCCGGTAGAGTTCCGACTCGAAGGGCAGAATGACCACCACATGATCCACGTTTCGCTGAATCCACTTCATCCGGCCCGGGCGCCAGGCCCACACTTGGGGCGCGATGTAATACACCACGCGGAGACCAGCGGCCTTGGCGACGCGGGCGAAATGAAAATTGAGCCCGGGATTGTCAATTAACACGACGAGATCCCACGGTTCAGCCTTTAACACCCGTCGGACGGCGAGCACACGCTGGACCAGGAACCGAACGGCGGACAGCCCGATGAGTCCCACCACGTCGAGCTGCGGAATTCCGGGGATCATAGTCACGCCCGCGGCTCTCATCCCGGGGCCGCCGATGCCGACCAGCTGGACGCTCGGGTCGCGGGCAGTCATCGCTTTAGCCAAATGAGCTCCGTGGAGATCTCCTGAGGCTTCACCGGCGATAATCAGAATTCGCGGCATGGGACGACCACGGCTCAGGGTGACGTTGAGGTGGATTGGGAAGGCGCGTCTTGATTCCGCCTGACAAACTGTTCGATGGCGTCCAACACCCGATGTGCGAGATTCAATGCCGCCGCGCCATCCTCACCGGAAACGACCGGCCTGTGGCCGGTGGCGACGGCAGTAAGAAACGACTCGATCTGAAGCTTCAACGGCTCCTCTTCGCTGCCTCGCAGCTGTTCGATGACGATCGACGGGCGCACACCGGTGCCCGCCTCGCGACGGCAGATCATGCCTTGCCTCGTGTGGAAGTCGATCGACAGGTAGTTGTCCCGCTGAAACAGCCGGAGGCGCCGCATCTTGTTCGTGGAGACACGGCTTGCGGTGAGATTGGCCACGCATCCGCTCGTGAATTGAATCCGTGCGTTGGCGATATCGATGGTCGATGACAGGACCGGGACGCCAGCGGCCTGGACCTCCTCGGCTTCGCCGGGATTGAAGGACAGCACCATATCGAGATCGTGGATCATGAGATCGAGTATCACATCCACGTCGGTGCCTCGATCGCTGAAAGTGCTCAGGCGGTGGCATTCTATAAAGACCGGGCGACCGATGTGCGGACGCATGACCTGCATGATCGGATTGAAGCGTTCACTGTGTCCGACTTGAAGCCGGCATCGGCGTTGCGCCGCGAGCTGGACCAACTCGCTCGCCTCGCCGGCAGTGACTGCAATGGGCTTTTCGACGAGGACGTGTTTGCCGGCCTGCAAACAGGCTTTTGCAACCGGGTAATGTGAGGACGTCGGCACCGCGACGCTGACGACGTCGACCTGCGGCAACAGCTCTTCCAGTGAGCCAAAGACGTTCGCCCCATGCCGCTCGGCAATCATCCGTGCGCGTTCTGCTGATTGATCGACGACGCCGACCAGTCGGGCACCGGGAAGCGACGCATAGAGCCGGGTGTGATGCTGCCCAAGATGACCGACCCCGATCACACCCGCCCGCAAGGGTGTCACGGGCTATGATCCTCCGCTCTGAGGAGGTGGTTTCACGATGCCGACCACGGCGATGCGGGCCGAATTCGCCTGTCGTAATGTGAGATCGCGGTCAAGAATGATCGTACGACCAGCCTCGACGGCCAGAACCGACGCATTCACGGACGCCATGACCTCGATGGTCCGCGGCCCGACGGCCGGCAGATCGAAGCGTAAATCTTGTTGCGGTTTGCTTCGCTTGACCACGACAGCGCCGTCTTTCGCCAGCTGGCCGCCCCGCTTGATCGCTTCGTCCGTGCCTTCGACCGCTTCCACTGCCACAACCACGCGGTCCTTGACGATGACGCATTGTCCGATGTCGAGCCGTCCGATCTCGTGGGCCACTTCCCAGCCGTACCGGATGTCTTCCCATTCCTTCTCGCTGGGCACGCGAGCCGTCAATGGGCCTTCGTCGGCCAGAATCCCTTCGAGGCCGAAGGTCGATTCGCAGATCGCGATGCCTTCCTTCTCCAACTCCTTGGCGATTTCGCGGAGGATGTCGTCGTCCTTCCAGAGCGCAAGCCTCGCGGCCAGCGCCAAGGTGCGGAAATCGGGACGGACGGTGGTGAACACGTGCGTCTTTTTGATCCCGCCTAGCATGACCGCCTGATGAACCTGGTCGTCCTTGAACGCCTTGATCAGCTTATTGAGCTGGCCGATCTTGATCCAATGGATGCGATCCACATGATTTGCCAACTCCGGATCGGTTTCCCCCTCATGGGCGACGGCAGACACGTGATAGCCGAGCTTTCTGGCGTTATCCGCGAAGATGATCGGAAACCGGCCGTTGCCGGCAATCAGCCCCAGCCGTTCGCCGCTTTCAACGCGAGGCGCTTGCGTCATGAACGCCTATTCCTCGTCTTCTTCGTCCTTGCCCATCGACCGGCAGATCCCTCGTTTCGTCCCTTCGAGAAACGCGAGGACGGCCATCACGTCCGGCTGGTCGCCGAACTCCGCTTTGGCCAAGCGTGCGGCTTCGGCCATACGATGGCCCGATCGAAACAGAATGTCGTAGGCTCGCTTGAGAACCGCCACCCGGTCCGACGAGAAGCCGTGGCGTCGCAGACCGACCGAATTGAGTCCGTACATTCGTGCTCGATAGCCACCGGCCGCCCGCATGAAGGGCGGGAGGTCCTGTCCCAGCGCGCAGCAGCCGCCGACCATTGCATAGGCGCCGATTCGGACGTATTGATGGATGCCGGACAAGCCGCCGATGATCGCGTGGTCGCCAATCGTGATATGGCCGGCGAGGCTCGCTGCGTTCGCCATGATCAATGAATTGCCCAGCCGACAATCGTGCGCCACGTGGGTATAGGCCATAAGAAAATTTTTGTGGCCGATGGAGGTCAGCCCGCCGCCCTGCATCGTCGCCCGATTGACGGTCACATACTCGCGGAAGACGTTGTCATCTCCGATCACGACTTTCGTGGGCTCGCCTTTATAGCCCAAATGCTGCGGCGGTCCGCCAATTGAGACGAAGGGATGGAGCTCGCACCGTTCACCGATCTCGGTCCATCCCTCCACGGTCACATGCGACAGCAGGCGTGTCCCTTTGCCAAGCGTCACATGCTCTCCCACCACGCAGAACGGGCCGACGACGACGTCATCGGCTACCTTCGCCTTCGGGTGGACAATGGCATTGGGATGAATGTGCACGTAGACCTCCGGTGATGATCGGTGCTCAGTGAGGCGTGGGCTCTGTCACGCTTTCTCTTCGGTCACCATGGCAGTGACCTCCGCTTCGCACACCAGTTCTGCTTCGACATACGCCTTGCCGGCCATCTTCCAGAAGGGCGACCGCTTTTTCAGCACGTCGATCTCAAAACGAAGCCGATCCCCAGGCACGACAGGCTTCCGGAACTTGGCCCCGTCCACCCCGGTCAGATACACCACCGGCTTGTTGGCAGGTCCCAACGACTTGAAGGCAAGCAGCCCGCCGACCTGCGCCATCGCTTCCAGGATCAGGACCCCCGGCATCACAGGCCGTCCGGGGAAATGGCCTTGGAAAAACGGTTCATTCACCGTCACGTTCTTGATGCCGACGATTCGCCGGTCCGGCTCGAGTTCCAGCACGCGATCAACGAGCAAGAACGGATAGCGATGCGGCAGGAGCGCCTGGATCTCGGCTTGTTCCATCACGGCCATCGGGGAACCTCCTGAAGCTCTGACCTCTCTTCTCTCTCCTCCTTCGATGGGAGACATAGCGGGTCTTGCCTGCGACTACTTATTCAGCTTGTCGAATTCCTTCACCACCTGATCCGTCACGTCCAGCCCGCGCTGGTAATAGATCACGATCCGGATCAGGGCTTCGTTGCCGCGATCGATGACCGCAATGTACCCTTCCCTTTGCGCAACCACCTGAGCGGCCTCCTGGACTTTTTTCGTGTATTCACCCACCATTTCGCGCTGCTTCTGCTGGATCTCCCGATTGAAGTCCGCTAGACGGCGCTGATAGGCTTCCAGTTTCCCCTGGAACTGATTCTGCTTTTCCTGCTTGGCTGCCTCGCTGAGCTTGGCATCCTGAATCGTCTGCTCCAGCTCCTTCAGCTCCTGATCGTCTGAGTTAATGATTTTCTGTCTGGTCGCCTGATAGGCTTTCAGGTCCTCGAGCGCCCGTTTTCCCGCCTTGGACCGCTCAATGACGAGCTGCTGGTCCATGACGGCGACTTTCACCGGTTCCGCCCCCAGCGTCATCGACGACATGGCCCACCAGAGCGGGCCGACCATCGCCAGTGCGATACATGTGTGCCTCCCCATCGAATCCCTCCTCGCCACCGGTCAAGCCGGCGTTCACGGATACTCTTTGTTGAATTCTTCGATGACCTGGCTCGTGATATCGAGCTCGTCGTCGCCGTAAATCGCGGGGCCGCCCTTCCCTTTGTCGATGACCACTTGCAATCCGTTTCGCTTGGCGACCTTGGCGACGACGGCCTCCACTTTATCACGGAACGCTTCGAGGACGTCCTTTTGTTTTTCCTGCACTTCTCGATTCAGCTCTGCCGCCTTCTGTTGGTATTCCGCCATACGGCGCCTGAACACCTGTTCGCGTTCGCTTTTCGCCGCCGGGCTGAGGACGCTGGCCTGTTTGATGAAATCTTCCTCCATGCGGCGCAGCTCCTTCTCCTCCATCTCGATCAACGCCTGGCGATTCTTGGAGAAGGCGGCCAGCGAGTCTTTCGCCTTTTTCCCGGCGTTGGAGTCGTTGAGCACACGGGCCGGATCCATGAGGCCGATCTTGCCTTCGATCTTGGTCCCCGTGGCGCATCCCGCCATGGTGGCCATCCACGCCGCCAATGCCACCACCCACACGCCTCGACCCGACGCAACCGTGTACATGGTCACCGTCCTAGAACAACGACCCGATTGTAAACTCGAACACGCCCGAACGCTCTCCCGGGCGTGGATCGAGATTGATCCCATAGGCCGCGCGAAGCGGACCGAAGGGCGAGATCCAGCGGCCTTCAAATCCCGCCGCCTTCCTCAAAGCGCCGAACGAGACTGACTCGCCGTCGTTAAACCCATTTCCCCAATCGAAAAAGAGCACGCCGTTCAATTTCGCCTCAGACGAGATCGTGAAGATGAAATCGTTGTTGAAGATCAGTTCCTTGGCGGCACCGAGCAAGGAGCCGCTCGGCGT
Source organism: Nitrospira sp. (assembly GCA_025935475.1). Classification (GTDB taxonomy): domain Bacteria; phylum Nitrospirota; class Nitrospiria; order Nitrospirales; family Nitrospiraceae; genus Nitrospira_C. The sequence continues at coordinate 5,498 of JAICVE010000102.1, forward strand.
GACGGGTCCCGCCCGACCAAAGACGAATCCGCGCATCGTGTTGATACCGCCGACGAAGAACCGCTCCGTCAAGGGAATAGGTTTCCCATGGAGTCCTTCTGCCGAGCCGTAGCGCGCATGGATCGAGAATCTCGTATCAAACGGGAGGGGGGTGTATTTGATTGCATCGAGATAGTATTTGTAGAAATTGTTCGTCCCCCCCAGATACGGCGTCCCGAAGTCGAACCCCACGCTCGTTCGCAGACCGGTTCGCGGATCGAGGAAGTAGTCCCGCGTATCCCGGGCCAGCGACGTCCGAAAGCCTGTGGTGGATTGACTGCCCAATTGCGAAATGACGAGTTCTGGCGCATCGGGGGTCGGATCGCTGAATTCCAATTCCTCCGCCACGAAGCTGACGCTCCCGGTCACATATTCGGACAGCCATCGCCCGAACGTCAAACTGGCGCCCGCCTTCTTTTCGAAGTATGTAATGTAGTTCGTCATGCTGCGGTAGACGTCGAGTTGCATCGAGGTCAATGAATCGTTCAGATAGGGATTCCGAAAGGTGATCAGGCCGAGGGTCCGCTGTTGACCCAGCTGCCCACGAATGCGGCCCATCCACCCGTTGCCGCCGAGATTGCCCTCGGTGATGTCGGCAATGGCCACCAGTTTATCGAGCGTGCTGAATCCGCCGCCGATGCTGAACTGCCCTGTCGGCTTTTCCTTGACTCGGACATTGAGGTCGACCTTGTCGGCGTCGACCTGCTGCGGGAGAATCTCGACAGTCTCGAAGAAGTTCAGGTTATTCAGGCGCTGAAAGCTCCGCTTGAGGGAGGGGGTGTCGATGACGTCCTGCTCGTCGACGCGCAGCTCACGGCGGATGACGTTGTCTTTCGTCTTGTCGTTGCCGTGGATGTTGATCTGCCGGATGCGCATCATCTCGCCTTCCTTGATGTTGAGAATGATGGTGGCCGTGCGCTCCTCGGCGTTCGGATTCACATTCGGTACGACGTCTGCGAACGCATATCCTTTGCTGCCATACAGATCGGTCAAACGGCTAATCTCATCCCGGATCTTCTGGCGCTGGAAGATTTCGCCCGGCTTGATCTTCATCTTGTCGCGCAGCTCGGGCTCTTCGAAGACCGTATTGCCGCGGAACCCAACCTCGGCGACGGTGAACGGCTCCCCCTCGTTCACGGCATACGTGACGTTGAACCATTTCTTATCTTCACTGAGCTCGACGGTCGGCAGACCGACCTGAGCGTTGAGATATCCTTTGTTGAGCAGCACTTCCCTGATCCGCTCGACGTCGTTGTTCATCTCTTCGCGTTTGAGGACGCCCGCATCGGAGAGAAACGACGGCAGCTTCATCTGCGTAAACAGCCCGTACCACGGCACCCACTCGCGGGTGGCCGTGACCTTGAACATCTCGCTCTTGGACGCCGACCGCATGCCCTCGAAATTGACCGTTTTGACCTTGGCCTTTTCCCCCTCCTTGATGAAGAACGTCAGCCGCTTCCGGTCTTCGTCGAGTGTCTGCAGAATGGGGATGACCTGGGCGCTGTAGTACCCGTCCTCTTGATAGGCCAGGCGGATCTTTTCCGCGCTTTCTTTAGCCTGCTGCTGGTCCAGAAACGCCTGGCTTTTGATCGTGATTTTTTCCTTGAGCTTGTCGTCGCTTAATTCCTCGTTGCCGTCAAACACGATTTCGGTGATGAACGGTTTCTCTTGGACGACGAACGTCAGGGCGATCCCTTCCGGCGTCGTCTCTGTTTCCAGCTGCACGTCTTCGAAATAGCCGGTTTCATAGAGAATCTTGATTTGCCCCCGAACGTTTTCAGGGGTATACGGGTCGCCCGGCTTCAAGGTCAATCGTCCTTGAATGGCGGGAAGCTCGATTTTCTTGTTGCCGCGAATCTCGATGGAGGCCACCTTGGCCGTCGGGGTCTGGGCCAGCGCCTCACGCACAGGGCCGGTCGCGACGAAGACCAGGACTAGCATCACCAGCAACCAGTGCAGGCGTTGTACGGAAAACCCCTCCGTCACTAGCACCGGGCTCCCGAGCGGTCCACCGAGTATAACAACCCCATCCAAAAGCCTCGATTAGGGGAGGTAGAACGCCCTTCACCTGAGCCCCGCAGTTGAGCCGGACCGGGAGCCATGGATGACAGTGGCAATGAAGGTCAACTGACGTGAGATGCCTACGCGTGCAGCGTTGCAGCATCAACCACGAACCTGAGTAAAAAACTCCCGGATTATATGGGGCAAGTGCTTCAATGTAAAGCCGAACTGGGCCGGATCGGCTCCGGCGACTGAAAGCATCAGAGACATGGGCGATTCCTTGACTTCACCTACCCCATCACATACTATCGCCGTATGCCGCGCACTGAGGTTCGCAAAGCCATTCTTCCCGCCGCCGGCCTCGGGACGCGATTTCTTCCAGCGACCAAGGCATCTCCCAAAGAAATGCTTCCCCTGGTGGACAAGCCGCTCATTCAATATGCGGTGGAAGAGGCCGTCGCCTCCGGCATCGAAGACATCATCGTCATCACGGGCCGTGGCAAGCGCGCCATCGAAGACCATTTTGATCGCTCCGTTGAGTTGGAAGAAAACCTCAAGGGCAACGGGAAGGGCCAGCTGCTCAGTCAGATTCGGCATATTTCGAATCTGGCCAATTTCTGTTACGTGCGGCAGTCCGAAGCCTTAGGCCTCGGGCATGCCGTGCTCTGCGCGCAACATTTGATCGGCGATGAGCCGTTTGCCGTCATGCTGGGCGATGAAATCATCGACGCCCCCGTGCCAGCGCTTGCGCAACTGGTGCATACCTATAAGAAGCGTCACGGCGCGGTTCTGGGCATTCAGGAAGTGCCCCATCAGGAAGTCAACCGCTACGGCATCATCTCGCCGGAGCGGCTGTCGGACGGTCTCTATAAGGTGACGGATCTCATCGAGAAGCCGGCGCCCTCGGACGCCCCATCGAATTTGGCCGTCATTGGCCGGTACGTGCTGCCTCCAGAAATTTTTCCGATTTTGCGCAAGACGAAGCCGGGGAAGAACGGAGAGATTCAGCTCACCGACGCACTGAGGGACTTGGCCAAGC
>JAICVE010000367.1 GCA_025935475.1 Nitrospira sp.
CACATAGCCGTCTCGCTCGCGGCACGGATACGTGCTGACGCCAATCTTGTCGGTTTGCACCGGTGAACCTTCCACCAGCGCAGGGATGTCTTGGCAGCGGCCTTTGTGGTCGAACTGCCAACCATGGTAGGCACACTCGATGCAGTCACCGCGCATCCGTCCGAAGGAGAGCGGCATGCCGCGGTGCGGGCAAATATCCCGCATGGCAGCGACATCTCCCGTCGAAGTTTTGCAGACCATGATCGGCAGCCCGAGGAGAATTGTTCCCTTCAGGCTTCCGGGGAGGAGGTCTTTGCTCGTGCAGGCCGGGTACCAAAACCCGAAAAGCGGCGCACCCTTGGAGGGTGGGGTGTCTGTGACAAGGTCCATGGATCTCGCTAAGTCTGGGGCGACTATATCCTCCGCGCTGGAGCGGGTCAAGGTCGTTGTGTTGACAGGAAAAAGATGCGGAGACTATAGTCAAAAACCTGCCAAAACATGACACCATGATACATTGCTCTCGTGAGGCGTCAATGTCTACCACACAAATGGATCCAGCGGTTGCTCTGGCGGGTCTCCAAGCCGCCAAACCAGACAGAGTCACCATTGTGCTCTTGAGCGGAGATTTGGACCGGGCAATGGCGGCCTTTATCATTGCGACCGGTGCCGCCGCCATGGGTATGAAGGTGACGATGTTTTTTACGTTTTGGGGGTTGAACACTCTCCGCCGGAGCGGCGCAAGGAGTTCCGCTAAAGATTGGCTCCGCCGGATGTTCGGGTTCTTGAACAAGGGAGGCGCAGAAAGTCTGCCGCTTTCCCGTTTTCACTTCGGCGGCGTGGGAACCAAGATGATGCAAAAAGTGATGAAGCAGAACAAGATGCCTGGCGTACCCGAGTTGATGGAAACGGCCCTGGATCTGGGCGTACGATTTATCGCCTGCACGACCACGATGGGACTGATGGGTATCACGAAAGACACGTTGATCGACGGCATCGATCAGTTTGCCGGTGTGACGACGTATCTGGCGGAAGCGAAGCAAGGCAGCGTAAATCTGTTCATTTAACTCGCATGGGAGGCGGACGCGCGTGACGATGCAAGCGGACGTAAAGCTGGACACACTCGGATATTTCTGTCCGATGCCGATTATCATGACGAGCAAGAAAATCAAGGAGCTCGCGTTAGGACAGGTGCTAGAAGTGGTGTCCGATGACGAAGGCATCAAGAAGGACATGCCGGCCTGGTGCGAGACCACGGGACATCACTTGATGGGGATGGAAGAGGAACGAGCGACTTCGGGACTGATCTACAAGGCGTTCGTCAAGAAGACCAAGTAACAGGCACAGTGCTGAAAGGCGACTGGTGATGGAAGCCGGAGGGTAATGGACGACACCTCCGGCTTTTTTATTGCGGAGTGACCGCATTCCTATGGACTGCATCGTTGAATGTGTGCCGAACTTCAGCGAGGGGCGAAATCCTGCCACGATTCAGGCCTTGATCGATGCCCTAGCCTCGGTGCCACGAGTGCGCCTTCTGGATCATACATCCGATTACGATCACCATCGGTCGGTGATGACCGTCGTCGGAGCTCCGGATGCCATGGAGGAAGCGATGTACCGGGCGATCCGCATCGCGACCGATCTCATCGACTTGCGTACACATGTCGGCGTGCATCCTCGAGTCGGTGCGACCGATGTGGTTCCCTTTATCCCCATTAAGGGCATCTCCATGAGGGAGTGCGTGCAGGCGGCTAAGCGCCTCGGATACCGGGTTGGCACGGAGCTCGGGATTCCTGTCTTCCTCTACGAGCGAGCGGCGTCGCATCGCGATCACGCTCCGCTGGAATCGGTGCGGCGCGGCGGTTTGGAAGGTCTGGTATTCCGCATGGCCTCGGACCCCGATTGGATGCCGGATTATGGGCCTGCCAAGCCACATGACACCGCCGGCGCCATTGTAATCGGCGCCCGTCCTGCATTGATTGCCTTCAATGTGAATCTGGCTTCGACCGATCTTGATCTCGTCCAGTCTATCGCCAGGACCATTCGCCAATCGAACGGAGGCCTACGCCATCTCAAGGCCATTGGTGTGGAGTTGGCCAGCCGCGGGTTGGTCCAGGTGGCGATGAACCTGACGGATTATGAAGCCACGCCGCTTCACGTGGCGTTCAAGACCGTCGAAGCTGAGGCCGTCCGACAGGGTGTAGCCATTGCGGGCACGGAAATCGTGGGGCTCGTGCCGCAGGCAGCCATCACCGAAGCAGCGAAGGATGCGCTTCGGCTCGACCGCTTGGACCTACGACAGGTTCTTGAACTGAGGATCGATGCCACACTCATTGACACCGCCAAGCCCGAGGGTAAATTGCGCCCAACTGAAGCGCTCTTCCGATCCTCCCTCCCGGAGTTCCTCGAAGCCGTGGCGGCGCCAACCGCCGTCCCAGCTGGAGCTGCCGTCGCCGCCTTAACGGGTGCGTTGGCCTCTTCGCTGGGAGTCATGGCTGCCAGAGTCAGCCGGCAGCCGGCGGTAGAACATCGTCTTAACGAGATTGCAGTACGGCTGAGCCATTTACTCGAGGCAGATGGTAAGGCCTACAATACATTTATCGCAGCGACACGATTGCCTGAACCCGATCATGGACGTCCCGTGGCAGTCTCTTCCGCGCTCCATGTAGCCACCGAGATCCCCCTCGAGATGGCCGAGCAATCGGCGGAAGCTGCCACCCTGTTGACGGCTTGTTCCCAGAGGGTGAAATCCAGATTGCGATCGGACGTGCAAGTCGGGCTGATGCTCGCGATTGCTGCAGCCGAAGCGAGCCTACATACCGCCATGGAAAATATGAAAGTGCAGCCAAATCAGCAACTTAGAGAGGCGCTGATGAAGCGCGTGCACGAAGTGTCGGAGAATCTTGAGGAACTGAAGGTGCTATGTTACACTCCGCCCCCTGGTCGTTTAGGAAAAAATTCCTTACAGGCATCGCCTGGGAAAGTGCAGACGAGAGACGAATGGAAATCAAAGTCTTCAACAACAATGTCGAGAAAGCGCTCAAAGTCGCGAAGAAAAAGCTTGCGGGGGAAGGGCTCTTCCGGGAACTGAAGCGGCGGCGGTATTATGAAAAGCCCAGTGTCCGCAAGAAAGCCAAACAGCGGGAAGCCCAGCGTCGCCGTCAGAAGTGGTTGTCGAAGCGCCGGCCGGAATAGACCCTCCGTTCATCCGCATCGCCATCTTACATCGTCAATCCGACTGGTTCCGTGGTCA
>JAICVE010000415.1 GCA_025935475.1 Nitrospira sp.
CCTCGGCATCTCGAGTATCATCCCGGAGGATGAAGATGGCATAGGTCTGAAACCCGTCGTTTTTCGTCAACAATACGACGTACACGCCGGTGAGCCACGAAGATCCGTCTGGGTATCTCGTGGAGAACGAAAAGGTTACAGGCCACCCGCAGACCATGAGGCCAGTGCTTGGATCGAATGAAGGATCGGCTTGGTGTGGTCCTAACATGGGCCCTCCTTTCGCATAGAGCCGTCCTCCCATGCTGCCATACCCTCCCATGCGAAAGACTTTCCAACCGAATTGTCCGGGAGGATTGGCAGAGACCGAGATGCTCACTTCCGACCCTGACGAATAACTTTGGCGATTCGCATATGCGACGATTTCGTTGTGGGCCGAGGGGTTACTGATGTGCCACTCGGAAGTGCCGGATAAGGCATTCTCTCGTGCGATAGCCTTGGCATTCCCGGTCGGGGGCGGAAGCGAGCTCGGCGGCGGCGTAGAAGGAGGTGTCATTGGAGGTACCGTATTTGTGGGAACTGTACTGGGAGGAGGCGGTGTTGGGATTGTCTCCGGAGTTCTAGTCGGTTGAGTTGAACTTGGAGTAGTCGAAGACGGAGAACTCGAACTATCACCGCCACATCCTAAGAGGAGCAGCAGGAACGCCCATAAAGAGAAGAAGACACAAGTGAACCTTCCGGCACGGATGCGGTTCGCGACAAACAAATTGGATCTCCTGTGGTAACAGTTTTTGGTAGGGGCTACAGCCTAGAAGATAGTTCCGTGCACAGTTCCCATCGACTAGGCGGTTCCCTAGCCCTCGTGGGAAACTTACCGGAGTAAATGCGTTGGCAGGAAGTCAGATTCGCGAGATGCAGTGGATACAGAACGGGGACCGAAGCCGAGACCACACTTATTTTGTTGTTTTCATGAGAGGGTACCCTTTCTTGGACATGCATTTGTGAAATTGAAAGCGTGACTCAGGTGTTGCACCAAACAGGATGACGGACGAGCCTTCATTGTATGCCTCAAAGTCCGGTTCGTCTCGATGGACCGATTGAGTGCAACTATCAACGGCACGTTCAAGGTCGCTACGTAACGGCCAAAACTCTTTGGCTGCGGTTACGTAGTCGCGCAGCTCGTCTGCTTTATGAGCTTCAGAGAGACTCGCCAACCCCGGTGCTGGAAAGAAAAGGATAACGGTGATGAGGAGAATACCTTTGTTCATTGGGCTTCTCTCATTTGCTGGTAGCGGATTCTGGTGCCCTTGCCTCGCGTCGTACTAGCCATAGCACGCCGCGGTCTCCCCTGCTACTTTTCAGTTAAAAACTAGCACCAGAAGCAGTAGGATACTTAGCGCAGCACACTACGACGCAGCGGAGAATCACTGAAGCCCTCCTAGTGAAATCTCAGTGGAGATGATCAGCCTGAGCGGCATGAAATCGCTTCGCGCTAGGATAGATAGTTGACGAACAATTAGCGAAAGCTGGGGGTGCGACTGGCAAAACTCTTAAATGATCTTTTTAGCAAAATAAGATGGCGTATATATCCAAGCTATTTTCACTCTGCTCGTGATCGAGCAATATCGGCGAAGACGAAGCAATGTCGGGCGTTTTAAGGGGTTCCGCCACATGTCGCTTGTTCTCAATAAATGCTCTTGCTCACCTCATTGGAAGGGAGGCTCTCAAGACCGCCCGTGTCATAGTCTGTCACTACAAAGTAATAGGTGCCTACGGCGAGATTGCTCACCGAATAGGAAGTCACAGTTCCTACATGGATGGGCGGGCCATACACTCCTGAGGTAGTTCCCATATAGACATTATATCCAGCCACATTCGTGTCGGTACTAGAATCCCAGGTCAGCGTCGCGGTAGCAGCTGAAATGGTGCTCGAAGACAAACTGGTTGTCGTTGACGGAGTGACTGTCAGCATCACTGGCACTGACACACTTCCTCCTTTGTAGACCGTGACGGTCACGGTCGCGGAATAGGTACCGGCCGGAAGCCGCGCTATGTCCACACTCACGGCAACCTGCGCGCTGCCTGCGATGCTTCCCACTACTGGAGAAACCGCGACCCAACTCGCGCTATCCGATGCCGTCCAGGTCGAGTCGCGTTTGTTCGATTTGGACACAGTGACCGATTGACTGGGCGGATTAGTTCCTCCTTGAGCAGCTTGAAAGGTCAAGGCCGTTGGGCTCACCGTCAACGCCACAGCTTCAGTGGCCATCCAGGTGTTCATCCCGAATGTCAAAGCAATGCCTAGCAACAGTCCAAGTGGAAGAGGACACAGGGCACCGCGTCGGAACATGACCTTGTAATTTGATTGACGCATACCATCCTACTTCTGTGTGTGTTGGTTTAATTCCAGATGGACGGACCAATCGGTTCTTCTGCAACAGCGATGCCATCACGACCTCTACTCGCATGGCCTTAAGAGAGTTCGCCTTCCGGCTCAAAAAAGATCATTGGAGGATGGTGCGGTTATCAGCATTTGATAGCACTGCTCGAAGTCATGTACGGGAGACGTTGCATGATTCTGCCTTCATTGATGACAGACTTGTTCACAATTAGGGTTGGAAACTTTTTCCCATGGCGCGATTGCACCGTAGCAAGCGATGCCATCCCACGGCAATCCTGGGACGCTGTATATCGGGCTAGTCGAAAAATACTCCAATGTGAGGGAAATGTTGCCGAAGATGAAAGGGGGAATCTTGTGGCCGTGAATGTCAGGTCAAGTCACTGTCAAGGAGTTGCCCTACCCTCGCGGTTCATCCTGTATCTCTCAGTTCATCTCATATCAGGCGCACTCCTTCCTTCTGCGTGCTAGTTGACGGTAAGAAAGTCGTTGGCAAATTGTTTTATTAGGGGCTC
>JAICVE010000490.1 GCA_025935475.1 Nitrospira sp.
ATTTCGCAGACAAATACCGCTGGCTGCGCCTGGACGAACAGGTCTATGCGATTTCGTTTGTGCCCTTCACCACCCGATGGGTGGATGGCGTGTGGATCGCCGCCGCCGCCATGGCCGTGAGCCTGATCGCGACAATCTATCCGGCCCGCAGCGCCACTAAGATCGCCCCGGTCGAAGCCCTGCGCTACGAATAACAGCGCAGCTACAAAACGAACCCAAGAAGTTATTAAATCCAATTCACGCGTCCCGAATTCCCAACTTAAGTCTCCGGTTGCCCCATGGGATAGCGGGGCGGCGCGCAACTGTCTGAAAGAGAAGTTGATAGGAACCCCGGTTTTTTGTTAACCAGGCATTTGACTGCATTTTGGAGTAAAATCATTGCCAATCATGCCAGCAGTAGCTGGTGCACTACCATCGAGAACATTACGACGCCAGAAGGATGGTGAAGCAAATGAAGGCACCTCGCGATCTGCTTTTATTGGCATGTATCGTCATTTTCGGCTTGCTGACGCAGGCCCGAGCTGCTGAGTGGCCGCCGATCTCGCCCGCCGAGCTGGCACTCACCGATGATCCCGTAAATCCCGGCGCCGCAGCGATTTTACTTTACCGGGAAGTGAGCAATGACAACGTAAAGGCCATTCAGACCGAGTACAAACGTATCAAGATCCTGAACGATGAGGGAAAGAAATTTGCTGATGTTGAGATCCCCTATGTCGATCGGGCCGCCAAGATTGAAGATATTCAGGCGCGCACCGTCCGCCCCGACGGAACATCGGTGAACTTTCAAGGGCAAATTTTCGATCGGACCGCGATCAAGGCACGCAGGACCAGGGTCCAGGTGAAGGCTTTCACGCTTCCGGAGGTTCAAAAGGGCAGCATCATTGAGTATTCCTACACGGTGCGCTTTCGCGAAAAGGGTCCGGATGTGCTGAAGAATCGCAAAGACTATTTTGTTACTGAAACGATAGCTCTTCCCTCGGCCACCTGGTTGATTCAGGACGATCTGTTTACGCGTCGGGGCCGCTTTTCCGTTCGCCCATTCCCAGGCTCCCCGTTGCAGTGGATGCTCAAGAACGTCCCCGGGAACTCCAAGCCTCAAACGCAAGCCGACGGCACGGTCGTCTTGGAGGTGGAGAACATTCCAGCCTTTGAAGCCGAACCAGTCATGCCACCTGAGAACTGGGTGAAGAGCCGAGTCGCCTTCTTTTACGTGCTGGGTCCGCCGATGTCCGAGTATTATTGGCAACTTGAGGGATACAGAGAGGCTAGGGCCCTAACGTCATTCATGGGCGATCCTAAAAAGCTGAAACAGGTAGTTGCTGGAGTGGTCTCAGCGGGCGATCCAGCGGAAACCCAGCTTCGCAAACTCTACGCGCGTGTACAGAAAATCCGTTATCTGAGCTATGAGCGTTCGATGACGGAACAGGAGGCCAAGCGCGAAAACATCAAAGAAAACAAGAATGTCGAGGATGTGCTAAAGCATGACTACGCCTTCGCGAATGAGATCAATCTGGTCCTAGTAGCCTTGGCGCGGGCCGCAGGCTTCGAATCCGCTCCGGTGCGGGTCAAGTCTCGTGATACCGACTTTTTCATACCGGAACTCCCGGATCCGGGTCAGCTCACCGCAATGGTAGTGTGGGTGCACGCTGGCGGCAAAGACTATTTTCTGGATCCGGCCACGCGCTATTGCCCTTTCGATTTGCTCCCGTGGGCCGAGGCTTCCTCTGCCGGCATCCTAGTAACCGACGTACCGATTCCTACAAGGCCAGGTCAAACGAACGGAAGGTTCGTCGACTTGATAGCCACACCGACGCCAGCCAGTGGGATGGCCGTGACTGGCCGGAAGGCCACCCTAGCGATAGACGGCGAGGGCGGCGTCGAAGGAACCGTAACAGTCAGCTTCGCCGGGCAGGAGGCTTTGGAACGCCGGATTGCGGCGCGAAATACGGATGAAACGGCCCGCAAAAAAGCACTGGAACA
>JAICVE010000528.1 GCA_025935475.1 Nitrospira sp.
GATCGCGCCGTGTCTGCCGCCTGCATCAGCTGTCACAACACTCACCCCCTGAGCCCCAAACGGGACTTCAAATTGAATGATGTCATGGGAGGCATCGCGATTACGATCCCCATGGAGTGACGACGATTAGGAGGCAATAGGCGGCGAAGCGGCGGGCCGGACGGACGGCATGTCAGCAGCGTGATATTCCTCGCAATAGAGTCGCAGCGCGGTCTCTAAAGGGACCAGTTTGTGGAGCGTGTTCTTGAATTTCTTGCTCTGCCGCTCTCGTCTCCCTGACGAACAAACAGAACATCTCTGAGCAGCTGGACCAAACGGTGAGGGCGATGATCAACGGCATGCTGGTGACGGTGATAGAGGACCCCCTCGATCACCGCGCGTCAGGGACCTGCATTCGCGAGAGCCGCACGTGGACGGAAGTCCACTACGCGTTGGAATCCTTTTCGACCACGACGACGTGCTTGCCACGGTGCGAAGACAGTTCGCGAACGGTGCCTGCCAGTTTAGGCAGTTCGTCCGCCCAGGCGGCGACGCCCATGTCAGTCGTGCCTTGCAACTTAGCGCCTTCTTCCATCATGAGCACCGGCGTATGGACTTCGCCGATGAGCTCGGCGGTCTTCAGCAGGTGCACCCGCTCGACCGCCGTGACTGTGGCCTTGATGCGGCCGCTGCTCACGACGGTGCCTGCGGCAACAATCCCCTGGACCAGCCCATCCTCGCCGACGATGACCTGCCCCTTCGTGTGAATTTCACCTTCGAGACGACCGTCGATCCGGACCGTGCCTTCGACCCGAATCTCGCCCTTGAGATGCACGCCCTTGGCCAACAGCGTGATATTGTCGTCGCCGCTAAATCCGTTTTTCTTCATGCAGAGCCTCCCCCTAGCATCGGCGCCAGCTTACACCATTTCATGCCGGACCACCTAGGAGTTTGTTGAAAGCCGGATCAGGAAAATCCGAACGAGTGTCGAAGTCGTTCCCAGAGACCGCCGCCATGCACTTCACAGTAGACGGTCGGCTCTGTGCCCTCGATAAACACTTCGTCGACGCGTTCGGGACATTGTGACGTCGCCAATTGACCTGTTTTGGGATCAATGGCACGGGCGACGACGCCGGCGGGTGGGGAAAACGGAACCGCCTGCTCGGGCAACATGCGCCTGGCGATGTCCATCCAAATCGGCAGCGCCGCTTGCGAGCCCGTCAAGCGTATCGCCCGCTCATCGTCGAACCCGACCCACACGCCGATCACGAGATCGGAGGTATACCCGACGAACCAGGCATCGCGATACCCATCGGTCGTGCCGGTCTTGCCTGCGATGGCTCCGGTCAGACCCAACACCTTCGCTTTTGCCGCCGTTCCACGGCGCACGACGCCCTCAAGAAGGGAAGTGACCAGATAAGCCGCTTGTGGAGACACCGCCTGCCGGCGTTCTGGAGTCGCTGCCCAAAGGGTCATGCCCTCTCGGTCCGATGCCGTCCGCAGACTCGTCGGACGGACAAAAATTCCTCCATTGGCCATGGTGCCATAGGCGGTCACC
>JAICVE010000034.1 GCA_025935475.1 Nitrospira sp.
ACCTTGATCTTACGGCATCGTATCTGCCATCGTTCGAGCCATGCGGGACAGACCGCTCGTGCTCTATCTTGTCGCGACCGTGTGTGGAGTTGGAGCGTTGATTGCCAACTCCGCATTGCACGCGCTGTGGCCTGAGTGGCATTGGCACCATGAGCCACTCCATTCCACCATAGAAGCCGTTGGAGGCCTGGTCGCCATCGCGACGGGCATCGTGTTGCTGCAGACACGGGACGACATTGCCGCGGGCAAGTATCGAATGTTAGCCGCGGGATTTCTCGGCATGGGCATTCTCGAGGAGTTTCATGCGATTGTCCCACCGGGCAACGGCTTCGTCCTGTTTCGGAACTTGGCCAGCCTCGCCGGCAGCCTCGGGTTCGTGATGGTCTGGCGATCTGCCCGGACTGATTTATCGCTTCAGCGTCGGCATTCTTGGATCGTTGCAACTGGTGCCGTGGTGATTGGCACGTGGTTTTTGATTTTTCCGAACGTCATCCCTGAAATGGTCAGGAATGGCGAATTTACCTCCCTGGCAGTCGCACCGCAAATCCTCACCTGTATCTTGTTTCTGTCAGCTGGGGGACGTTTGTTGGAGGAATACCGACGCTCGGGCCGGTCAGAAGATGCACTCTTCTCGAGTCTGGCCCTCCTCTATGGTCTGGCGGAATTTGTGTTTCTCTCCTCAATTCCTTGGGACAACCGCTGGTGGTTTTGGCATGCTCTACGCCTGATCGCCTGTTTGCTTGCGCTAGCCTACATCAGTCGGAAGTATTTTCAGGTCACTTCCGATCTGCAGACGGCTTTGGAGCAAACGCTTCTGGCCAAGGAGACGCTGAGTCAAAGCGAGGCGCGGCTCCGTCAGCTGTTCGACGAGCGCGAGCGGATGGCCCAAGACCTGCACGACAGCACTATCCAGTCCCTTTTTGCCCTTGGCCTCGGGCTGGAGCGCTGTCAGCGTCTCGTGGCCGAGAGCCACCAGGAGGTCGCCGCGCAGTTGGGCCGAGGCGTAGCGAATGTACAAACTGTCATCCGGGACCTTCGTGGATACATCCTCGGTTTGGAGCCGCTGGTCTCCAATGGGCGCGCACTCGAAGCAGCGCTGGTCACCTTGGTCGATGACATGAACAATGCGTCCCATCGCCATTTCCGATTAGAGGTGAATTCCACGGCCGTAGACCGACTTACTGCCGCACAGGTGCAACACCTGTTGCCCATTGCCAGGGAAGCCATGAGCAATAGTCTGCGTCACTCCGGTGCGCATGCTGGTACCATCTCGCTCACACTGCACGAGGGATGGGTTCGTCTGGTCGTGGAAGATCATGGGGTAGGGTTCGATGCTGCGACGCTTCAGCGGCATGGTCACGGACTCACGAATATGGAAACACGCGTCAAAAAGCTGGGCGGTCGTCTGGAGGTGGCCTCCGGTGCCGGTCAAGGGACGCGGATTGTGTGTGACTTTCCTCAGGAGCGGAATGACGTCAACATCTGAATCGAAACCCATCACACTCTTATTGGTGGACGATCACGAAGTTCTTCGTATCGGGCTGCGCACATTATTCACGGAGGCCGGAAATTTCCAGGTTGTCGGCGAGGCCGGAACCATGGCCGCGGCGGTGGCGGATGCGCTGAGACTGAATCCGAACATCATCTTGATGGACGTCAGACTGCCGGACGGGAGCGGAATCGACGCGTGTCGCACGATTCGAGCCGCCCGTTCCGAGACACGCGTGCTGTTCTTGACCTCGTTCGCGGACGATGAGGCGGTGCTCGCCACCATTCTGGCAGGAGCCGATGGCTTTCTCTTGAAAGAAGTCAGTAGCGAGCAGCTGATCGAGGCGGTCAAAGCGGTCTCCCAAGGACGATCGATCCTGGATCCGGCCGTTACACAGCGCGTGCTCACTAAAGTGCGCTCTCTTGCCGTGCCTGCCTCACAGGACAAACGGGAGCCGCTGTCGCCGCAGGAAGAACGCGTATTAGCGTTGGTCGCCGAAGGAAAGACCAATAAAGAAATCGCCGTGGCGTTGACCTTGAGCGACAAGACCGTCGGACATTACCTCGAGAACATCTTCCAGAAACTGCAAGTCAATCGCCGCGCGCAAGCCGCTGTCTATTTCACCCAACAGCGCCCCAAGCCGTAGGGGCATCTGCCCCCAGGGCATAGGGGAAAAATAGTCACACGGGCATCGCGATCCTCCCTACCGAGCTCTGTGCTCAGTCAGTAAGATGAGATCATGTGATCGGTGCCACACTACATGTCTTCTATCAAGGAGGGTGTCATGCCTAGACTCACGAACAACCATATGCGGGTGCTGTGCTTCATCTGTGCGATCGCAGTTCCGTCGGCACTCGCTCTGAACCCAGATCAAGCGATGGCAGCTGCCGACAAGGTGAAGGTGCTCTATCACGTCGATGGAAAAGATCCGGAGGTGGCAAAATACGCCTTGGCCCTCATCAATAAGCACATCGACGCCGAAGGCGGGCCAGACAAAATTGACG
This sequence comes from Nitrospira sp., assembly GCA_025935475.1. Lineage (GTDB taxonomy): Bacteria > Nitrospirota > Nitrospiria > Nitrospirales > Nitrospiraceae > Nitrospira_C. Next base: position 2,494 of record JAICVE010000034.1, read on the forward strand.
TCGAACTGGTCGTTCATGGGCCTGCACTCGAGTTGTTCGAAAAGGATAGGATGGATGCGGAAATGACGAAACGGTTCGACCAAATTATCGAGAAGGGGGTAAAGGCCGAGATGTGCCAGGTTTCGATGAAAGCATTCGGCAAGACCATTGAAAACTTGGCGAAGGGATTCGTCGCCACGTTGCATCCGGTCGCCGTGAAGCGTATCGCCGATCTGCAGCAGCAAGGCTATCTCTACATTAAGCCATAACGAGGAGAGGACCATGCGTCGGATCATCCTGGGCATCACCATGTTCCTGACCTCGCTGTGGATTGTAATGGAATTACGCGCAGAGGCGGCCGGCGCTCCGGCTCCCGCTTTTGAATTGGTAACGTTCGCGGGGGAGTCCTACAGCAACGTCTCGCTAGGGGGTCGGCCGATGTTGCTGGTCTTCTGGGCGCCCTGGTGCAAGGTGTGTCAGCGTGAACTGCCGGCGCTGACCGAATGGTATCAGCGAGACAGGCCGGGGAAGGTGGGAATCGTCTCGATCGGATTCGCCGATACCAGAACACACGTAGAACGGTTCGTGAAAGAACGACCCGGGACGTTCATCTATCCGACGGCGTATGACGAAGATCGCTGGGTGGCGCAGGCCTTCAAGGTGAACGCGACTCCAACATACGTGCTCTTGGATGCTCAAGGAAGTATCCTACTGGTCCATCGAGGTGGAGGGGTGCTTCAGAACCCCCAGTTCCGTGAGTTGTTGTCAGGTCTGGAGAGGTAGGACAGAAGTACTCTCTCTAGGCTTCACGCTTCAACTTCTCGCGGCGTGCCAGCTCGGTGGCTGAAGGCTCGAGTGTGCCGCCGATGGTGCCTGTCTTCACCTCGCCATTGCGAACGTAAGTCGCGGCGATGAGCCCGTTCGGCGAGACGGCGCTGTGCGTTAGTTTGAACGCGCGCGGCTGGCTGTCCCCGCTGAACAGCCGTTTGCCTTTGCCGAGCAGCAGGGGGAAGGTGAACGTGCGGATCTCGTCAACGAGGCCCGCGGCGAGCAACACATGCACAAGCTCCGTGCTGCCTTGCGTGACGAGGACGGAGCCGTCTTCCTGTTTGAGTTTCGCGACGTCCCTTGCGGCGTCGCGTAGGGCCACTGAGCCTTGCCATTTCAGGTCCACGCCTTTGCGCGTCGCTACGTACTTGGTGATCCGGTTGAAGGTCTTGGCGATGTCGTCGGCCGGGCCGCCTTCGGCGTAGGGCCAATACGCGGCGAAGATATCGTAGGTGCGGCGCCCGAGCAGCAGGTCGAACGGCTCGCCGAACAACTTCCCGAGTTCTTCGTCGAAAACCGGGTCGTTACCGAGGGAAGCGGTCCAGCCGCCGAACTTGAACCCACCGGTGGGGTCTTCTTCCGGCCCGCCGGGGGCTTGCATCACGCCGTCCATTGAAACCATCGCGCCGACAATCACTTTTCTCATTACCAATCCTCCTTTCAATAAACTGGATTCAAGACACTTCAGAAGCTATAGGCTTGTGAGACGCTGTGCTTGACTTATAGTCGTCTGCAATGATGACGATCGACATCGCAGCGGAGGGGGAGTGGCGTGCTGAGACTATATAAAGGTGTGCGCGGGAGAGCAGACCGGAGGGGGTGCGTCGGCCGCATTGTACCTCATGGCAAATTCAGAATATCCTTTTTCTCCCCCAGTATGTCTCCATTGTTCTCCCCCCGGCGAAGCGCGGCGCACACCGCGAGCTCGTAGATCCTGCGCAGCTCCGCGAAGCGCGTCTCGTCCCGCTCAGGCGTAATTTGCCCGTTGATCGAAACTACGACAGACCGCCTTCCGTCGGCTGTGGCTGCAATAAACTGCGTGTAACCGGCTGTGTTACCGGTATGGCCATACACTGTGCCGCAGGTCGTTTCATAGCGGAACAATGCGAGGCCCGCGGAATTCACGCCGGGTCCGGGCGGTTCCGACTTGCCGCCCTGCTGGAACTGAAACTGTGCTGCGCGTGTCTTCTGGTCTAGGAGAGCACCACCCACATACCCGCGCACGAAGAGGATCGTGTCAGCCGGTGTCGATACGATACCGCCGGAGGCCCAAGTCCAGCCTGCAGCGAAAAACTTGCTCACATCTGACGGCGGATTTTCTTTCACTTCGTAGCCCGGGACATACGGTCGTGGTATGTCAGAATCGTTCGGCAGGCTGGTGCGCTTCATGTTGAGCGGGTGGTAGACACGGTCCTTGAGCACTTCCTCGTACGGCTGGTTGGCTGCGGCCTCGACCATGAGACCGACAATAATATTGTCGGAGTTGGAATAGCGATATTGCGTGCCGGGGTCGAAGGACGGCGGCTTGCCGGCGATGAACGCAAGCAATTCGCGCGGTGACGGAGGGACCTGCAGGGACGCGAAGAGAGCGTTGAGGAACGCGTCCTCTCGGCTGAAGTCAAGGATGCCGCTGGTATGGTTGAGGAGTTGGGCAAGCGTCACGGGCCACCAGGTCTGCGGCAGCTCGGGCAACCATTGACGGATGCTATCGTCAAGGGAGAGTTGTCCGCTCGTCACGAGCGAGAGCGCAGCGGCTCCGCTGAACGCTTTCGCAACGCTCGCGAGACGCATGTGATCGTGGATGTGGATCGCCCTCTTCGATTCGAGATTCGCGTACCCCGCCGTGTGCACATCGATCGATTTCCCTCGAGCCACAACCACGATGATACCGGGCGCGCTCCCTTCGCCGGACACGAAGCGCTCCAGCGCGCGCTGCAGTGCACCCTCGTCTTCATCTCCCGCCGAGGCGAGATTCATACCGAAGGTCAGACACGCAGCGGCAGCGAGTACGACGAGGAACTTGACCGCGGAGCGTGATCGGATGTGCATCGTTTCCACTCTCATAGGTGTTCTCAAGGCAGGTTCCTAAGCTTCGGTCGTTTCATGGCGTCGCACGACGACCTTCCCCAACACACGACTGCTGCCTCTCCTCCGGACTGTTCGCGATCGGGAGCGGAATTGGGCTGGCGGGAGGCCGAATTCACGTTTAAAGGCGCGGTTGAACGAGGCCTCCGACTCGTAGCCAACCTCAGCGCCTATGGACGCCACGCCGCTGCTCGTGGAGGTGAGCATCTGGGCGCCGAGCTGAAGCCGCCAACGTGTGAGATAGGCAATAGGGGTGTCCGAGATGTAACGTCGAAACCGCTCCGCTAGTACGGTACGCGAAGTGCCGACCTCTTTCGCGAGTGAAGCAATCGTCCAAGGATGGGCGGGTTGGCGATGAAGTAAGGCCAAAGCCTTCCCGACTTCTGGATCGCGCACACCAGCTAGCCACCCCGTTTGTCCCGACGGAAGATTTTCGATATACCGTCGCAGCGTTTCGACGAACAGCACTTCAGACAACTTAGCGAGCACCGCCCCACAACCAGGTCTGGACGCATCCACATTATCCACTGAATAGCGGATGGAACGTTCCAGCCACTCACCTGACGGATCGTCGCGAATACTGACCTTAAAAATGGGTGGCAGTGCACCAAGAAACACTCGGCTCAGCTGCGGATCGCAGGACAAGTAGCCGCAGACGAATCTCGTCAGTTCCCCCCCTCCGCCCATGCGGGATACTTTAAGACCTTGTGAGAGGACTTGGTCCAGCACTTGTGAACGGTCCACAGCTTTGATCGGCGGACCGTTTCCCAAGATGTGTGGATTACCGCTCGGAACAATGAGGATGTCCCCCGCGTTCAGCGGAAGCTGCCGGTCATCGCCCTCGAGATTTGCATAGCCGCTGCCCTGAGTCAGCAGGTGAAAGATAATCACGTGCTGGGCGTTTGGCGAAAGATGCGAATTCACGCACTGCGCGTCAACCGAGTGCGCGCACCAGGGCGCTGAAAACTCAGCGTTGTAGAAAAGGGCTCCATTGAGCTTCACGGCTTTGAGGACTTCCGACAGGACTTCCATGCAGGCACCATGAGGCAGGCGCGGACTCTCGGCAAAATTCCTCGAACGAGCGGGCAAGTATAGTGCCGTGGAATGAGTCCCTGTCAAGAGAGCCGAACTCCCGGACAAGAGCCTACCAACAAACTCCTTTTATAGTGCGACGCATCCACACAGCAGAGATGTCGAGGTCTGAATACCATGCGAGAGAAGGTCAATGTGGCTCACACCGCACCATCGAATGGGGTGTTCCTATGCATTGCAAGGCGCGGCATCACGACAGCGCGCGCAAGACGGGCATTGCAGTGCTATCGGTTCAAAGGCGCGGAAGAGACATGTCCACAGAACGCTCCGATCTTGCCATGTGCCCGAAGCCCTCCGTGGTGAGTCAGCTTCATGAGCGCAGAGAGTCCGAGTTCAGGAGAGATGAGATATTTCCAACAGGAGGGATGGCGATGAACAAACTTCTCAACATACGAATGGTTTCAAATAGACAGAAGCAGAGATTGTCGATGGAGTGTTTGAGACCGATACAGCTGGTTCTTGTTTTGGGAATCGGATTAACTTTGATGGGTTGCGGAGATGGCGACGAAGCGGGGATGGCTCGTGCACAGAATACCGGTAGAGACTTCGTTGCGCCGACCGTGTTCCAGGCTGCTGGGCCAGACATCGCCTCGATTCAGAACACGATCGAACAGTACAGGATAGCCTTAAAAGGGAACAACAACGGCAACGACGGGCCTCACCCCGACGGTCGCCGCGAGATCAACTGGGACGGCGGGGGCGTCGATACGACGACAGCGCCGATCACGCCGTTCAACACGTTTCTAAACACGCGTGGGGCGCAGTTCACCACGCCGGGGACTGGCCTTTCGCAGGCTCCCCCTTCAGGTGGGCCGCAGGGCGGCCTGGCGACGCTCTTCAACAATCCGACGTACGGCAGCATCTTTAGTACCTTCAGCCCGAAGCGGCTGTTCACCTCAGTGGACAGCAACGTCACTGAAGGACTGTTCTTCGTCCCCGGATCCAATGGAACTGTGGCGGCAAAGGTGAGCGGCTTCGGGGCAATCTTCACGGACGTTGACCTGCCGGATGGAAGCGGGCCCGGCGATAAAAACGGCAACCGCCAATCCAGCACGCGCATCGAGTGCTTCGGCACTGACGGTGGGCTGATCTTTAGTAGCTTTGTCCCAGCCTCGCCAGGCGACGGAAGTCTTTCCTTCTTCGGCCTCGTCTTTAGCGACGCACGCATCGCCCGAGTACGAATAACAAGCGGCGATGCTGCCCCGGGGCCAAATGACGATGGAACACATGACATCGTCATGATGGATGATTTCCTGTACGGCGAACCGCAGCCAATACAACCGATACCATGATGCCCAGAACGCCCCGCAGGATCGATCGATCCTGTGGGGCATTCGGGGGTGGATCGTTAAGATCGACGACCGCCGAATTCATCCGCGTGAAGCGACACAAATTCACGAACGCTCGTCGCTGGCCGGCCGGTCACCAGCTGCACGCCGTCAGCCATCCGGTCATACCGACCAGCTCGGTGCAACTCGGCCATGGTCAGCAGATGCAGGGCGAGATGCTCCGGCACGTGCTGGTGTTTTAGCTGCCGATCCCAGTCGTCGGGTGGGATGTCACTGTAGGTGATGTCTCGGTTCAGCGCGTCTGAGAACTCCCGAGCGACGCCGTGCATGTCCTGTGACCGAGGTCCCGTGAGTTCGTAAATCCGGCCGATGTACGGCCCAGGATCAGCGAGAACGGCAGCGACGACCCGGGCCACATCAGCCGCGGCAACCGGAGAGGTCTTGCCCCGTCCGAACGGCAGCTCGATGCGGTTGCGGTCGCGAATCGTGGGACCTGCGAGAGGAAAAAAGCTTTCCAGGAACATGGTTGGCCGGATAGTGACGAGTGGCACGCCGGACCACGCGAGCGCCTGTTCGCTCAGCCAGTGCTGGCGCTGCTGATGACTCGGGGTGGTGTTCTGGATGCTCATCTGCGAGACCGTCATCTGAGACATGTTGACGAGGGCGTTCACCCCGAGCTCCCGGGCGACTGTTGCCATGATGAGTGCCGCTTCTAAATACCCTGGAGACACGGACATACTGAAGAACACGCGCTGGCAGCCTTTCACGACTCGATAGACGTCGGCCGGTTCGAGGAGATTTCCAACCACCACCTCGGCGCCGGCGGCCCGTAACGCAGCAGCTCGCTCGTCCTCGCGGCGGACCATCGCTCGAACCAGAATCCCTTTATCCAGGAGAACGCCAGCTACGGTTCTGCCAACCGCCCCGAGTTGGCCGGCTGCGCCGGTGACAAGTATCGGTGCGCTTTCTGCCATGTCACCTCCCGCGTTTTCGCCGACGCCGCGCGAGATATACGCAAACCCTCCGCGACCTTCAGTGAGGATGCGCTCCTTCAGGAATGGTGAACGTCACTGTCTTGGATTGCTCGGGGACGCCCTGATGGATGGCATTCACCAATTCGATCCGGATCTTGTGTGGGCCGGGCGGCAACAGGGCCACGTCGATCGGGGCAGTGCTCATGTGCGCCCACAACCAAAGCAGGTCGTCTACATGTATGTGGAGATGTCCAACCCGTGGAGATGCGTTGAGGGCATCCTTGCCGGACTCCGGACCGATGTTCACGTTCTCCACGCGCCACGTGATCCAGACGATGCCCTTAGCGAGCAGGTCTGGAAGTGGAGGATCGACGATCAATTTGGCTGGAGGCTCCTTAGTCGGTGTAGATGTTTGGGCGCTGGCGCCTGCGCCTGATATCATCGCAACTGCAAACAGCAATACAACAAGTCGTTTCATAAAGTATCTCCTTTCTTGATGTGTATCGTTTAACTCGCACACGGACACCTCACAGCGCCTTATGAGCAGCTGCGCACGAAGTGTAGGGACTGAAGCGGTTAAAGGAAACTGTCAGAATTGACAGTAAGTACGTTTTCCCAGTCAATGCATAAGGAAAGATAAACCGGACTAGTGCGCTCTTTCCCTAATTCCTCTGAGTGGGTTTGGGAACACAATGACCGGATACACGATCATTTGGAGCGCGTAACGCCGGACGACTGGTGCGGCCCGTGGAGGCCAGACCGACAATTCCAGGAAGTGCGAATCGCTGCAAAATTGGCCACACGGCAATCATTGTCCAAAGCCGTTCTTTCGCCTTCTGGGAGAACATTCTGGTGAAATTCTAGAGCTACAAAGCGGCCAAAGAGAATAGAATCGGGAAAGCAGCGATTGCGAAGTTCCCATGAAGCGCTCTGCCAAGCGGTTCACAACATTTTTACGTGGCACGCGGGGATGGTGGCTGGTATACGGTGTCTGGCTTGGCCTGGTCTTGCTGGGCGCCGCCCCTGGACTCGTCCAGAAGGCGGCGGCCCAGGCGAACGGCCGCCAGCTCGATGTCCAAGTCAACCTCCCATACGCAGTGCAGTTCGGGTTCGGGTCCTACGATGTCGGGGGGCTTTCGGTCGACGTCTTCCGGGTTCCGGTGCAGCATACCTTTGCGTTGGGGCCAAACGAGGATGCGTGGCGACTGGCGCTCACCGGCTACCTAGGCTACGGTCACTTCTCCTTCGAGAGCAGTGTGTTAGGCCCCAAAGTCACCGCGTCAGAGGACTTTGTGTTTGTGCTGCCCCAGGCGGAGCTCCAGATTCCCTTACGTCGGTGGTGGACGGTCAAACCCTATGTGGCAGCGGGTGTCGGCAGGACTTTCAACGGGTCTGCGGCGGTCGAGGGCACCTCAGGAGGTGAATTTCATGTAGAAGAAGGTTTTGTCTTCCTCTACGCGGCTGGGATCAGCAACCTCTTCGAGTTCCAGTTGCAGGATTTCGTCCTGAGCGTCGGCTCCAGGCTGGCCGCGGCAGGAGATGCTACGATAGGACCGTCGAGGAGCCCGAACACGAACTACGGGACACTCCAGAACGGCCTGGAAGTTCGGCATCCGCTCGGTTTGGATGTGAAGGGTCTCGTGCCCGACGTCGGGGTCTCCTTTATTTACTATTACTTCTTCCCATCGGCCAAATTCTCCCTCCCAGGTGAGAGTCCACTCGAAGTCTCCAATCAGTTCGAGTTCGGGATCAACATTGGTTCCGCCAAGCCAGCCAAGCTGTGGATCTTCAACAATCCACGGATCGGTGTCAGTTACCGCTTCGGGGACGGCCTGACAGGCGTGAGGGCGCAATTTGGCTTCCCGTTCTAACCCCGCACTGTAGACTGCTCCTGAATTTTCAACAATTGGGCAATGTTTGGAGTCTTGTTGGTTGACTAAAGTGGATGTCCCGCATGGGAGATAATACCAACCTGGCCTGCCACGCGCCGCGAAACGGTTCCTGAAACCTTTTTCTCATCTGTTGCTTACGAGCACGAGCTTGCCGAGCACGCCTCCCTTTCCCAACAATTCGTGCGCCTGTCTGGCCTCCACTAGAGGAAATCGCTTCGCGACCAGCAGCTTGATCTTGTGCTGTTGAAGGAGATCGAGCAAAACAATCAAGTCCCGTCGAAACCATGCTGGCCTTAACCGTTTGAGCCACTGAATGCTGTAGGGCATCACTCGTCTTCGGCCGGGAAGAAGCCAGCTGGCGGCAATGTACAACCCGAAGACGCCGATCTCACGAAAACGGTGACGACTCCCTGAATGACCTGAAGCCAATCGTCCGTCACGAAGCGAGCCAGTCAGACCATAGGCCACGACTGTCCCGCCGGAACGCAGAGCCGCTCGGGAACGCCAGATGTGGGAGCCACCGATGCTCTCAAACACGACGTCGACACCGTCACCCGTGAGGCGGTGGATTTCTTTCACGAAGTCCTGGTGTTGATAATCAATCGGGATACCGCTGAGGTCGGAGACGGTCGATGTCCCTCGCGATGAACAGGTCCCGTACATCTTTAGCCCGACGAGGCGCCCGAGTTGCAAGAGCGCTGAGCCAACCCCTCCTGCCGCGCCGTGAATCAACACCCGCTGACCTGGTGCGACCTTGGCGGAACGATGCAGCATCTGGTAGGCGGTTACATAGTTCAGGATCAGGCTGACAGCCTCTGTGTTATCCAACCCGCTTGGCACTGGAACCAGCTCACCTTGGGGTAGGCAGACAAACTCTGCATACGCACCGAAGATCGGCAGCGCAGCAACGATCTGGCCTGGTTCGACTCCGGAGACACCGTTACCGAGCCGATCTACCACCCCAACTAGATCCCATCCAAGCGTGAAGGGCAGTCGGGGAGTCTCGGGATGAATGCCTTCGCGCATCATGAGGTCGGGCAAGGAAACACCGGCGGCCTGCACTCTGATCCGCACTTCACCAGGCTTAGGCTCTGGACAGTCTTCTTCAACCACCCGAAGTTCCTCGGGCCCACCGTAGTGGCTGACGATGATGCGTTGATGCTTCACGGACCGGTTCCTCCCGAGCCGGCCTCGCGTAGGGCTAGTGTAGTTTTCGAAGGGGGTAGGTCCCCACTTCTCCATTAGCCAGGCGATCTAGATCACGCTATAGAGAGCCTGAAGAATGAGTTACTTCTCGTCTCGGATTGCTGCCTTTACCTTAGCCTTGAGCTCCGGGGTGACCTCCCGAATCCCATGCTGTTTTGCATGTTCCGCGGCTTTCTTCAGCACTTCCTCTTCGGTGGTCCCTCTAATTACATGTGTGCATCCGGACGATGGATCAACCTTGGCGCACTCAACCATTTTCCCCATGGTAGCTCCTCCTTGTTAAGCCAGGATCTGCCAATCTCCGATGTCTGCTGTGAAAACCTTGTTAAAATGAGCGAGCAAAGGAAAGACAAATTCTGAGGAAATTGGAGGAGAGAGTCAATGGCACTATGCCGTAGCTTCACCCCCTTTTTTTGCTCTTCGAAGGAAAGACCTGTGGAGGGGCCGGAAGAATCCGACAGGGACATCCGTTTTAGTATTCTAGTGGTGTCCTCTTCGTTCCAAGCAGAATAAAGAATTTCGATCCATCGTTCAGTTTCCCTTCTCCCGTCCACGAGTCGCCCTTACCGTTCGCAATAAACTTCCCTTTCCGTTTGTCGCTACATTGGATGGTGCCTTCAGTAGTGGTCTCGGTAACAGGAACAAACATCATCCCCCCGCAGGACAGTCCGTCTATATTGTTCACGGAGATGACCGCATCTTTCCCTACCTTCCCGCTCGCAGAGCCTCGCAGGATGTGATTTCTTTCGATCCTCATAGTCGCAGGAACTGTTGCTGAACACGCGGTGAGAACAATGCTCATCAGAATAATAGCTGTTTTCATGGAATGCCGACGAGACTCACAACAATCGGGAATGTCTTAACAGAGATAATTGTCTGAAGCAATTCCTGTTGAAAACGAACGCGCTCAGGATAATTTTCATGACGGGGTGATCTGCAGTCTGGTGCCCCTCGCGTTTCTGCGTCACTATATGCAAACGGTGACGCGCAAGAAGGTCGCAGGTATCGAAGTAGCATCCTTTCGTGGGCTTGAGTTTTGACCATTAAACAGAATTTCCAGTTCCTTCTGTAAATCACCGGCTCGCCCATTCTTTTCTGCGGCTTCAAACGCATGCATCGTTGGCCCCGAGGATCTGCTGTGTATGACAAGCAGATCGGATGGTGTGCCGAAATAGTTGAAGGTAAACGTGTCTTTCACGAAAGAGATCTTCTGTGTTGGAATCCCCGCGCCGGCAAACCGCTCGATCACGGTGCTCTCGATTCCCCACGTCATAGGACTGATAAAGCCCTCCGGCGGTGGAGGCGAGTACGAGGAACTGATTTTCAAGATTTGTGCGACTAATGTCGGATCGTTGGGAATCCAGTTCCCCATACTGATCTGACCTCCGGGACGGGTCACGCGTACCATCTCCTTG
>JAICVE010000462.1 GCA_025935475.1 Nitrospira sp.
GAATCTCAGCTGGCTGGCCCAGGCGTTGTTGCCACTGGCAGACAAAGAGGCCTTGAAAGCGGCTCTGGATTCCTATACTCCGACGTTCGAGCGCGAGTATCGAGCGCTCATGCGGGCCAAGCTCGGTCTGATACAAGAACGGGGAGATGACGATGAGCTCATCCGCGATTTCCTGGGCCTGCTCCAGGGGAGCCATGCCGATTTCACGATCGTGTTCCGCGAGATGGGCACGTTCTGCTCACAACCCGGAATGAAGAACGAACAGCTGCGCGAGCATTTCCTGAATCGCGACCGGTTCGATGAGTGGGCAGTGCGTTACCGTGATCGCTTGCAGAGCGAACGAAGTCGGGACGAGGAGCGGCAGGACGCCATGAACCGGGCCAATCCCAAGTATGTGCTCCGAAACTACCTGGCCCAGAACGCAATCGAAAGAGCGCAGCAAAAAGATTTTACTGAGGTCGACCGCCTTCTTACTCTCCTGCAACACCCCTATACGGAGCAGCCTGGAATGGACGCCTACGCCGCCCCTCCGCCCAATTGGGGCAAGCACTTAAGTGTGAGTTGCTCCTCGTAGAAGGCCTCTTCCTGGAGGTGTCCCTCCCCCTGAGGGAAGCAGCCCCTGGGTTCCGCTGTATGGCATTCATCGCCGGGAGTGGCTGGAACCTCGGGCAGCTTCTTATTGCAGTCCCCCTCATCTTCTGTTGTACAGTGAGTCCCAATTTTTGCTCACTGAGGAGAAAACATTGTGGCCAAGCCGCGTGGTGATTCCAAATTGGCAGTGGCGGGCGCGCTGACGCTCGTGCTGGCCATCGCCGGTGTTTTGCTCGTCAAGGAGCCGCTGCGCAGCTCGCGGCCGGTCGGCAGCGGCCTGGAGATGAAGCAAACCACTGGAGAGCACTTGGTTCGAGCGCGCCTCTGGGAAGATCCGGTCGCGGCGATTGAACGAGCGATACGCGAGAAGGGTCCAGCCAAGGCCGCAGGCGAATTGTCCTTGGCCCAACGGCTCGCTTCCCTTCGTCACGCGATTGCAGATCGCGCCCGTAGCGGTCAGCGCCTGACGGTGCTTCTCGTTACGACGAGCGGGGGCCCCTATGTTGAAAGCACCGAAACGCGGCTCCGTGACCGCTACGCCATCGGCACGGCGCTGGGTGCCGCCTGCTATGTGCCTGAGGATGAAAACCGGCTTTCGTTTGTCTATTGGGAGCCGGCCAGCCCTGTCCAGGGCCTTCCGTACGAATGGTACCGACTCAGAAAAACCCGTTTCTGCGGGTCCGCGGGAGGCCGCGCGGACAGCGTCTTGGTCGTGTGGTTGCCCGACGAGGCGCTCAACAACGGCTTCTTCACGACCTTGACCTCCGTGTCTCAAGGGCTCGTGTGTCAGGAGACCACGACCCGCGAGTGTCACCTCACCGCGTCTAAGCCTCCTCTGGTCCGGCTGGATCCGGCCTTGCAGCGGGCGGTCTCCTTCAAAATCATCGGGCCCCGGACTTCGTCCGCCTATCGGGGGCTCCTGGAGGAAGCCGGCATGCTGTCCGGACATCCGCATCCTGACATCGGCACCTGGCCCAATGCCGACGGCGCGATCGAACTCTATTCGCCGTGGGCCAGTGCGATGAAAGGGCTGCTCGCCTATGGTCTCAAGGCGGAGTCCGGCAGGGGCATGGCGTGCGCGACCTATGAAGACTGCGAGCACGAGTTTTATCGACGGCTTTCGCATGCGAACGTCAGGCTTGTCTATGACATCGGGTCCGATGACTTGCGGTTCCAGTCTCTGATCGCTGAACTGGAGCGGCGGCAGGTCCGCTTAGGGTGGGATGCCGTCATCCTGATCGGCGAGTGGGACTCGTTCTACGGACGGACGCTTCCGATCGAGTTTCGCGCCGCGGCCTGCACGAAAGTGGCGACCTTTCCCGAGGCGGATCTTAAGACCATTCAGGTGCCGGTCGATATCAAGCAGTGGTGCCAGACGGTGCCGCAGGCCATCGACCTGCAAATCCAACGGCCGACCGATTACGAATCACTCACACTCAATGTATTTCGGTACAGCTACCTCGGCGGCTTGGATGGAGAAATCCCCGGGGACGATGCGGCACGAGCGGCGCGTGCCGCCAAGGCGACTGCCGATCAGGGCAAGGATTCTACGAGAGATCGGCCGGAAGGCACCGGACAAACCGATTATGTCCGGGCGCTCGTCGCGCGCATTTATGAAGAAGGCGAAGGCGCCAGGGCCATCGGGATTCTGGGCACAGATCCCTACGATGCGCTCCTCATCATCAAGGCGCTGCGCCCCGCCTTTCCGCACGCCATCTTCTTCACGCTCGATCTGGATGCGCGGCATTTGCATCCCAGCGAATACAAATC
>JAICVE010000407.1 GCA_025935475.1 Nitrospira sp.
CGGATGATGGCGCCGAAGGTTCCGATAAAATGAGGCGGCCCAGGAATGAAGAGCGGCAATGACGCCGGCACTCGGTGGATCTTCGAGAGGATGAAGTGGCCGAATTCGTGAGTCAGGAGGATGAAGAGCAACGTGCCCGCGAAGGGGATACCCTGCGGTAGCATCTCGGGGTGTTCCCACAAAAAGGCGACCGGCCCCCTGATCGTGCCGCTGTACGCTTGATAGGCGCCGGCCCACAACGTCGTGAAGACCGTCAGCGCAAACAAGCACAGCGGCAATGTCCAGCGCGAGAAGGTGGTTTCTTCTTCTGTCAGGGCCTCGGGAAGATCCGCTGACGAAAGATCTGTGGACGGTATCCGGCCGCCGTCCGTTCTACCGGAAAGCCTCTGATCGCCCATCGGGTGGTCCATTGGGCCTGCCTACAGCATGTCGCTCTATTGAGTAGTGTAAAAGGGGTTATGCTCCAGTTCTTCCTGCACCGTTGTCCCCGGACCATGCCCCGGCAGCAGCAAACAGTCGGGGGGCAAGGTCATCACGTGCCGCTGCACCGACTCGAGATGAGTCTGATAGAGCTGCGCCGGATTGGATCGGCCGATCGAGCCGGCGAACAGCGTATCGCCGACGAATGTCACGGGTCCCCATGGCATCTCTACACGATAGCAAATGCCACCGGCTGTATGGCCGGGAGTGGCAAGACACCGTATTTCCAACTTGCCCACGCGAATCGTCCCGCCGTGGTCGGGCCTCGCAAGTTGCCGTTCGGACGGTTTCCAGTGGAGCAGCCCAAGGTCCGCAGGGCCGAGATAGACGGGGACGGGCCAACGATTCAGGATCTGCTGTATGCCTTCGGCGTGGTCCGCATGGCCGTGCGTGAGACAGATCCCCACCAAATGTAAGCGGCGTGCCTCGAGAATTTCTAGCATCATCTCCGCATTGTACGCCGTATCGACGAGGACCGCTTCACCAGCATCATGAATGACGTAGCCTTTGACCGCATACCCGTTGATCTCTCCCTGGACGGTTTCGATACCGGGCATCAGCGGAAGCGGGCGCGGAATCCACTTATTCAGCACAATTGCTTCCAAAGATGATAGACGGAGCCCGAGCGCAGCGGTGATCGCCAGAAGCTCTGCCCGATCGTGCAGCTGATCACCGCGTTCCAGCGCCGTGATGTCCGCGCCAGGCAGACCGGTCAGCCGGGCCAGGTCACCGACCGAGAGTTTCAATCCAGAACGAGCCTTCTTCATGATGTCAGAAAAATCGTCTTCCAACGGCATTTGGTGCTCTTCGCTCCCTCTACTTCTCGCCTTCCTCAGGCGACCTATGGGTTGATTTTACAACGGATAGCGTCGACTGATCGTCCCAACAACATGTCCGCACGCCTTCCGAGCTCCTCGTGCTCCTAGGGGGGATTGATCTGGGGTGCGGGGACGGCCTGACCGGCGACAGGACCCGTTCTTTTATCCTTCAGGAGCCAACTTTATTTCTTTCACGTCTCCGAAACTCGACAGCAGCTTCGGCAGCGCTTCGCCGGATCCGACCGCCACAATCGTGAGGCGATTCGAGTGAAAATGTTTCTTGGCGGCCATGAGAACATCCTCTTTTTTCAGCGCGACCACACGCGTGCGCAACTGTTGGAGAAAATCCTTGGGCAGTCCGTCGTACTCCAATTCCACGAAGCGGCCGACGATGGCTGAAGGACTGGCGAACGAGAACACGAACGAATTCACGTATGCCTCTTTCGCCTCAGCCAGCTCTTCGTCTGTGACCAGCTCCGTCCGCATTCGCTCCATGTTGGCGACGAATCGGCTGATCACCTCCTGTGTAGAGGGAAGTTTCGTTTCTGCCCGCATGAGCCAGACGCCTTGATCATGCATCCCGACGTTCAACCGGCTGCCGACCGAATAGGCCAGGCCCCGCTTGGTGCGCACGTCGTTGAACAACCGGCTGCGGAACGAGCTGCCTCCCAAAATGTCGTTGGCGATCGCCAGCGAGACATAGTCCGGGTCATCCTCCCGAATGGTCAGATGCCCGATCCGTAGATGCGCCTGAGATGTGTCCTTATTGACGAACCGGACGATCGACGAACCGCCAGAATCGCGGGCATCGGTTATTTTCAGTTCCGGAACGTCGCCTTTCTTCCAGTCCGCGAACATCGAGCGCAACAAGGCGATCATCTCGGCTTGCTTGAAATCGCCCGTCACTCCGAGAATGATACCGTTGGGATGAACGGTTCGCCGGTGAAACGCGACGAGATCGTCACGGCTCATTCCCTTGATCGATTCCATCGTGCTTTCACGAGCGCTGGGATGCTCCGGCCCATAGAGCTGCTTGAGGAATTCCCGGCCAACAATCGATCCCGGGCTGTCCTGACGTCGCCGTATCCCTTCGATCGTTTGGAGCTTGGCCAGCTCAAGACGGGGGGCTTCGAACGCCGGCTGGCGCAAAAGCCCGGCGAAGATCTTGAGCCCGCGGTCAAGATCTTTGCTCAGAACGTCCAGCGAGGCCGTCCCGGACTGCCGTCCCATCGATATATTGATATCGATCGCAAATTGCTCGAGTTCCTCATCGATTTGCTCGGCGGTCCTGCCCCCGCCGCCCCCGGTTCGCATGACGGCACCGGTCAACGCGGCAAGCCCAACTTTATCCGCCGGCTCGAGCCACCCGCCCGTGCGCATCATCGCGGACAGGCTCACCAGCGGCAGTTCATGGTCTTCCAGCAGATAGACCACCATGCCGTTGTCGAGGACAACACGCGCGGGTTCGGACGGCGCAAACTCGACCGGCGGGAATGTCATCGTTCGAGGGTCCTTGACCACCCGGTCTCCGGCCCACGCCATGACCGTCGCTGAGAGCAAGGCCATACCAAGCAGGGCTGCTTTCAGTCCCCGCCTTGCCCGCCATGA